>NZ_VZQO01000022.1:0-128545 GCF_014397665.1 Paraburkholderia sp. UCT2 | reverse complement strand
CACTTACTTCGATCAGCTGGGTGTGCCCCGACTCTCCTAACCTCAACTTCCCGAACCGCCCGGTGCGGACCCGCATGCCGGGTGGTGTGGCAGGGGCGCAGCCTCAGGCTGCCCCCTATGCCGATTGAAGGGGATGGCCACTCGGAGCAAAATCGCCCCATCGTGCGAATCAATCTGAAAGCATGTTTCATATTATTCAGCCAAAAAACGTGCCGCGTATCAGCAAACGTTTCATTAACTGCGCGTAAATTTATTCAACAAACGTTTGCTTTGCGGCTAATTCGCAGCTAATTCGGCGAGAGCCCTTCGCCTTCAAAAATGGCGCATTTGCTTTCAACAAGCTTCCTGACGATTTCGCCATTTTCATGCCATGCAGGCGTTGGTGCCATCGATCTAGCATAAGCGCAGATTCAATCCCTCCCTCCACCCGCATTTTCTCTGGCCCGTTTCAATGTGGATCGTCAACGTAGCGCTTAAGCGGCCATACACGTTCATCGTGATGGCAATTCTGATCGTGCTGGCGACGCCCTTCGTGCTGTTCACCATGCCCGTCGACGTGCTGCCGGATATCAACATTCCGGTCGTCAGCATCATCTGGACGTATACGGGGCTGTCGGCCGAAGACATGGCCACCCGCATCACGTCGGTCAACGAGCGCAGTCTGACCACGACGGTCAACGACATCGAACATATCGAATCGCAATCGCTCCCCGGCATCGCGGTCCTGAAGGTGTTTCTGCAGCCGAACGCGAACATCCAGACGGCGATCGCGCAGACGGTCGCCATCGAGCAGGCGCAATTGAAGCAGATGCCGCCGGGCGCCACCGCGCCGCTGGTCATCAGCTACTCGGCTTCCAGCATTCCAGTCATCCAGCTCGGCCTGTCGAGTCCGAAACTCTCGGAGCAGGATCTCAACGACACCGCGCTGAACTTCCTGCGACCGCAACTGGTGACGATTCCGGGCGCGGCCGTGCCGTATCCGTATGGCGGCAAATCGCGGCTGATCTCGGTCGACCTCGATACGCGCGCGCTGCTGGCCAAGGGCCTGACACCTGCCGACGTGGTCAACGCGTTCAACGCGCAAAACCTGATTCTGCCCACCGGCACGGCCAAGATCGGGCCGAAGGAATACACGATCGAAATGAACGGGTCGCCGCCGACGTTGGAAGGTCTCAACGACATTCCGGTGCGCACCGTCAACGGCGCGACGACCTACCTGCGTGAAGTCGCGCATGTGCGCGACGGCTTCTCGCCGCAGACCAACATCGTGCGGCAGAACGGTCATCGCGGCGTGCTGATGTCGGTGCTGAAGAACGGCAACGCGTCGACGCTGTCGATCGTCGATACGTTGAAAGGCATTTTGCCGGCCGCGCGCGCCGCGCTGCCGCCGGATCTGCAGATCACCGCGCTGTTCGATCAGTCGGTATTCGTGAAGGCGGCGGTGCAGGGTGTGGTGCGCGAAGCGCTGGCCGCCGCCGCGCTGACCGCCGCGATGATCCTGCTGTTCCTCGGCAACTGGCGCAGCACCTGCATCATCGCGATCTCGATTCCGCTGTCCATTCTGTCGTCGCTGATCGTGCTGCACGCGCTCGGGCAGACCATCAACATCATGACGTTGGGCGGCCTCGCGCTCGCGGTCGGCATCTTGGTGGACGACGCGACCGTGACGATCGAGAACATCGAGCGGCACCTGCACTTGGGCACGAATCTGCACGATGCGATTCTCGAAGGCGCCGGCGAAATCGCAGTGCCGGCGCTCGTCTCGACACTGTGTATCTGTATCGTGTTCGTGCCGATGTTCTTCCTGACCGGCGTCGCGCGCTATCTATTCGTGCCGCTCGCGGAAGCGGTGGTGTTCGCGATGCTCGCCTCGTACATCCTGTCGCGTACGCTCGTGCCGACGCTCGCGATGCTGCTGATGGGCCACGCGCACAAGCCGAAGGCGGGCACGAAGCCGAATCTGTTCATGCGTCTGTATCACCGCTTCGACGCAGGCTTCGAGCGCATGCGCGCGACTTACATCATGATCCTGAGCAGCCTGCTCGTGCGTCGCAAGATGTTCGGCGCGCTGTTCCTCGGTTTCTGCGTGCTGTCGATGGGCCTGTTCTTTGCACTCGGCGAAGACTTCTTTCCGAGCGTCGACGCGGGCGACATCCGTCTGCACATGCGCGCGCCGACCGGCACGCGTATCGAAGAAACCGCGCGGCTGGCCGACGAGGTCGAGAAGGTGATCCGCGAAGTCGTGCCGCCCAGGGAGTTGGGCACGATTCTCGACAACCTCGGGCTGCCGTATAGCGGCATCAACCTGTCGTATAGCAATGCGGGCACGATGGGCACGCTCGACGGCGAGATCCAGATTGCGTTGAACGAAGGCCACAAGCCGTCGCAGATCTACATGGACAAGCTGCGCGCGATCCTGCCGCAGCGTTTCCCGGGCGTCGAGTTCTTCTTTCAGCCGGCCGATATCGTCACGCAGATCCTGAACTTCGGCCTGCCTGCCGCGGTGGACGTGCAGATTTCGGGCGCGAATCAGCAGGGCAACCTCGACGTCGCGCGCAAGCTGCTGAAGCAGGTGCGACTGATTCCCGGCACCGTCGACACGCATATCCAGCAGAAGCTCGACGAACCGGTGATCGATCTGCACATGGACCGCACCCGCCTGCAACAACTGAACCTGACCGCGAACGACGTCGCGCAGAACGTGCTCGTTTCGCTGTCGGGCAGCTCGCAGACGTCGCCGGGCTTCTGGGTCAACAACAGGAACGGCGTGGAATACAAGGTGGCGGTGCAGACGCCGCAGTACCAGGTGTCTTCGATCGACGAACTGTTGCGCACCCCGGTCTCGGCCACGATGAACGGGCCGACGCAACTGCTCGGCAACCTCGTGCAGATCTCGCCGAAGAGCCAGTTCGCGGAAGTCACGCATTACAACATCCGTCCGGTGATCGATCTGTATGTGAGCGTTGAAAAGCGCGATCTCGGCAGCGTGGCGAATCAGGTCGACAAGATCGTCGACGAGGTGCGCGGCTCGCTGCCACGCGGCAGCACGATCACCGTGCGCGGCCAGGTACAGACGATGCGCAGTTCGTTCTTTGGGCTCGGCATCGGCGTCGCGATGGCGATCGTGCTCGTGTATCTGCTGATCGTCGTGAACTTCCAGTCGTGGGTCGATCCGCTGATCATCGTCAGCGCGTTGCCGGCGGCGCTCGCGGGGATCATGTGGATGCTGTTCCTGACCGGCACCCATCTGAGCGTGCCGGCGCTGACGGGCGCGATCATGACGATGGGCGTCGCGACCGCGAACAGTATTCTGATGGTCGCGTTCGCGCGCCAGCGGCTGTCGGCCGGCGCGCCGCCGCTCACGGCCGCGCTCGAAGCCGGCGCGAGCCGGATTCGTCCGGTGCTGATGACCGCGTTCGCGATGATCATCGGCATGATTCCGATGGCGCTCGGTCTCGGCGAGGGCGCCGAACAGAATGCGCCGCTTGGCCGCGCGGTGATCGGCGGGTTGCTGTTCGCGACCGTATCGACGCTGTTTTTCGTGCCGCTCGTGTTTGCGGGAATTCATTCGTGGCTCGCGCGCCGTCATAAGAACGGCGGCGACGACGACAACGGCGGTGGCGACGCTGGCGGCAACGGCGGTGGCAGTGGCGGCCATAGTGACACCCCCGCACCGGAACCCAGCAGTGCGGCGACGCCCGCGTAAAAGTTAAACGATGGTTGACTGAGATGACCGAAAAAACTCATGCATCGCTAGCGATCCCCGCGCGGGAAACCGAAGAAGGAGAGCACCGGCTGCCGCCGCGCCATCGCGAATGGAAGCGCGCGAAGATCGCCGTCGTGATCGTGCTCGTGCTGCTCGTGGCAGGCACACTTCGCACCGTGATCGCGAACGTGCTGCAAAACCGCGAAGTCGCGGCGATCGCGCAGCAGAATGCCACGCAGTACGTGAACGTCGTCACGCCGACCCAGACCGAGGGCGGCGGCGACACGCTGCTGCCGGGCACGCTGCGCGGCTATGTCGAGTCGCCGATCTATGCACGCGCGACCGGCTATCTGCTGCACTGGTACGCCGACATCGGCACCCACGTGAAGCAGGGGCAACTGCTCGCCGAGCTCGATACGCCGGAAATCGACCAGGAACTCGCGCAGGCTCTGGCACAGCGTCAGCAGATCAATTCGAGCCTCGCGCTCGCGAAGAGCTCGCTGGACCGTTGGCAGCAGTTGCGCCAGCGTGATGCGGTGTCGCAGCAGGAACTCGATGAACGGCAAAGCACCTACACGCAGGATCTCGCGAATCTCGCGGCCGCCGATGCGAACGTCAAGCGTCTGCAGCAGCTCGAATCGTTCAAGCGGATCGTCGCGCCGTTTACCGGCGTGGTCACGCAGCGCAACGTCGACGTCGGCGATCTGATCGACGCGGGCAGCGGCACGAGCCGTGCGTTGTTCGCGCTTGCTCAATCGGACCCGTTGCGCGTCTATGTGCAGTTGCCGCAGGCCTACGCGCAGAACGTCGCGGTCGGGCAGAAGGTCGTGGTCACGCAGGCCGAGCTGCAGGGCCAGCAGTTCAACGGCAAGATCACGCATATATCTGGCGCGATCGACGTACCCACGCGCTCGTTGCAGATCGAAGTGACGCTGCCGAATCCCGACGACAAGCTGCGCCCCGGCGCGTACGTGCAGGTCGCGGTGCCGGCCGCCGCGCATGCGCGTCTCACGGTGCCAGGCAACGCGCTGCTGTTTCGCGCGGAGGGTCCGCGCCTCGCGGTCGTCGATGCAAAGGGCAACGTGAGCCTGCGCAAGGTCGTGATCGCGGTGGACCTCGGACAGCAGCTCGAAATCGAAAGCGGTATCTCGCCGAGCGATCGCATCATCGTCAACCCGAGCGATTCGATTGCCGATGGCGATCACGTGCAGGTGCAGCCGCTGCAGAAGAACGGCAAGGGGGCGTCGTGACGTTCGCGGCTTCACGCCAGGCGCGTACGCGTGGCACTGTCTTCACCGCGCTGAGCGCGTGCGCCGGCGCGGCGCTGCTCGCCGCGTGCACGGTCGGCCCGGACTATCAGCGGCCGCAGGCCGAGGTGCCGCCCGAATGGCACACCGATTCGTTCTGGCGCGTCGCCGCGCCGTCGCATGCGCCGATCGCGCCGGACTGGTGGACGGGCTTCGCCGACCCCACGCTCGCGACGCTCGAAACCCAGGCACTCGCGCAGAACCAGACGCTCGCCGCGGCGAGCGCGCACTACGAGCAGGCGAAGGCGACGCTCGCGAACATCAGCGCGCAGCGCGTGCCGGAAGTCGATTTCAACGCACAGGCCTCGCGCTTCCGTATTTCGCACGACCGGCCGCTGACGAACTACGCGACGCCGACCGAATCGACGGTGCAGAACAATATCCAGCTCGGGCCGACGATCAGCTACGACACCGATCTGTTCGGCCGCATCCGTCGTCAGGTCGAGGGCGCGCAGGCGTCGGCCGAACAGTCGGCGGACGATCTCGCGAACGCGCGCCTCGTGCTGACGACCGACCTCGCCACCGACTACTTCTCGCTGCGTGAGCTCGACAACGAGATCGACGTGCTGAACCAGTCGGTGAAGCTGCAGCAGAAAGCGCTCGACTACGTGAACACCGAGCACGATCTCGGCTCGGTATCGGGCCTCGACGTGCTGCAGCAGAAATCGCAGCTCGATTCGACGCGCGTGCAGGCGCAACTGCTGCTCAATCAGCGCGCGCAGTTCGAGCATGCGATCGCCGCGCTGGTCGGCGTGCCGGCACCGCAGTTCGCGATCGAGCCGAAGGTGCTCGACATCAAGGCGCCGACCGTACCGCTCGGCGTGCCGAGCGACGTGCTGCAAAGGCGTCCCGACGTCGCCTCGGCGGAACGTGCGATGGCGGCGGCCAACGCGCAGATCGGCGTGGCCAAGGCGGCGTTCTTCCCGAGCCTCACGCTGACGCCGGGCATCGGCTGGGAGAGCACCGAGTTCGCCAATCTGCTGAGCGCGCCGACGCTGATGTGGACGCTCGGCGCGACGGTCGGTCAAGTGATCTTCGACGGCGGCCGGCGCGCGGCCAACGTCCAGTACGCGAGCGCGGGCTACAAGGCGACCGAGGCGAATTATCGGCAGACCGTGCTGAGCGCGTTCCAGCAGGTACAGGACGGCATCACAGGACTGTCGGTGCTCGACGGCGCGGCGAAGCAGTCGCGCGAGGCGGTCGAGGACGCGCAGCGGCTGCTGTCGCTCGCGAACGATCGCTATTCGGGCGGCCTCGTCGCGTATCTGAACGTGATCGACGCGCAGGAGTCGCTGCTGACGAGCGAGCGCACGGACGTGCAGATTCACGGCCAGCAGTTGGCGCTGTCGGTGGCGCTCGTGAAGGCGCTCGGCGGCGGCTGGGAGGGCGGCGCGCAAGGTGGCGCAATGGCCGGGAACGAGGCTACCCGTACGAACGCGACAGCGAACGTCGCCAGTGCTACGGCATCGCCGCAGCAAGCGCCAGCCGGCGGCGCGCAGCAGAAGGAGATGCCGGCTCCTGCACACTGAATCGCCCCGGCAGAGCTTCCATGCCGAGGGAGTGGGATCGGCGCGAGGCATTAGGGGCGTTTCGTATAATGGACAGTAGACCGCCAAACGTGGCATGGGGACGCGGATGAAATTGCTGATCGTTGAAGACGAGCACAAGGTGGTGGACTACCTGCGCTCCGGTTTGACAGAGCAGGGCTGGGTCGTCGATGTCGCGCTCGACGGCGAGGAAGGCATGCATCTGGCCACCGAATTCGATTACGACGTGATCGTCCTCGACGTGATGCTGCCTAAGCGCGACGGCTTCAGCGTGCTGAAGGCGCTGCGCATGCGCAAGTCGACGCCGGTCATCATGCTGACCGCGCGCGATCACGTGAACGACCGCGTGCGCGGCCTGCGCGAAGGCGCGGACGACTACCTGACCAAACCGTTCTCGTTCCTCGAACTGGTCGAGCGTCTGCATGCGCTCGCGCGCCGCACGCGTTCGCAGGAGTCCACGTTGATTTCCGTCGGCGATCTGTTCGTCGATCTGATCGGCCGCCGCGCGACGCGCGACGGCGTGCGCCTCGACCTGACCGCCAAAGAGTTTCAACTGCTCAGCGTGCTCGCGCGCCGTCAGGGCGACATTCTGTCGAAGACCGCGATCACCGAACTCGTGTGGGACGTCAACTTCGACAGCCACACGAACGTCGTCGAAACCGCGATCAAGCGGCTGCGCGCGAAGCTCGACGGCCCGTTCCCGTCGAAGCTGCTGCACACGGTGCGCGGCATGGGCTACGTGCTCGAAGTGCGCGAAGAGGCCGAGACATCATGAACCGTTCGATTGCCCGCCGTCTCGCGTCGATGTTCGCGCTGGTCGCGCTGTTCGTGTTTACGCTCGTCGGCACGGGGCTCTTTCTGGTGCTGCGCACGCAGCTCGAGCATCATCTGCGCGAGTCGCTCGACGATCGCACGCAGATCGCGCGCATCATCGTCTATCACGCGGTGACGCCCGAAAAATGGCGGATGTGCCGCGAAAAACTCACCGACATGACGCCGCACGACGGCAGCACCGTGTACTCGGTGACGAGCGCGGACCCGAGCTATCACTTCGGCACGCCGGTGCAGGGCACCGTCACGAAGAGCTGGCCGGGCGGCTATGCGCGCATCGCGCCGGCGGGCGGCGGCCCCGACATGCTGACCTCGACGGTGACCTTGCCCGCCAACGCCGCGCGGCCGCCGGTGCAGTTGCAGGTCGCGTCGAGCTATTCACCGAACCTGCGCACGATGCGCGTGTTCGGCTCGGCGCTCGCGGCGCTGTCCGCGCTCGGCAGTCTCGCGGTGCTGCTGCTCAGCTACTCGGTCACGCGCATCGGTCTCGCACCGCTCACGCGTCTGACGCGCGACGCATCGGCGGTCAGCCCGAACAACCGCTCGCAGCGGCTCAATACGGCGTCGCTGCCGCTCGAACTGAACGATCTCGCGAACTCGTTCAACGGCGCGCTCGAACGGCTCGACGGCGCCTACGGCCGGCTCGAATCGTTCAACGCGGACGTCGCGCATGAACTGCGCACGCCGGTCACGATCCTGATCGGCCAGACCGAGGTCGCGCTGACCCGCAACCGCTCGGTCGACGATCTGCGCCACACGCTGCAATCGAATCTCGAAGAATTCGAGCGGATGCGCACGATCATCAACGACATGCTGTTCCTCGCGCGCGCCGATCAGGGCGAACGCGCGACGGGGCTCGTCGAGGTGTCGCTCGCGGCGGAACTCGCGCATACGCTCGAATTTCTGGAGATTCCGCTCGAAGAGGCGCACGTGCATGCGCAGTTGCACGGCGATGCGTTCGCGCGCGTGAACCGGTCGCTATTCGGCCGCGCGTGCACGAACCTGCTGATGAACGCGATCCAGCATTGCGAGCCGGGCGCGTCGATCAGCGTGACGATCGCGCGCGGGAAAGGACCGATGCGCGATCAGGTGCGCGTCGCCGTGGCAAATCCTGGCGAGCCGATCGCGCCGGACGTCCTCGAACATCTGTTCGACCGTTTCTATCGCGCGGAAGTCTCGCGCACCAATAGCCGCGAAAACCACGGGCTCGGGCTCGCGATCGTGAAGGCGATCGCGGAGATGCATCGCGGCACCGTGTCCGCGCACAGCGCCAACGGCGTCAACACGTTCTCGTTTTCGGTGGCGGCGTCGGCGCTGTCCACGTCGGGCGACGTGCCGGCCATGCGTGCGAATGCGACCAGCGTCGCCGGCGACAGCGCCTATTCGTCGCTCGCGAAAGGCAAGTCGGCCTGAACCGGCAGGCGCGGCTTCAGCGCCTGTTCGCTGGCCGACGTCAGCGTGCTGATGCGCACGCCCAATAGCCGCAGCTTGCGGTTCAACTCCACGCGTCGCAAACATTCGGTCGCCGCGCGGCGGATTTCGGTCGCGTCGGCGGTCGGTTCGTCGAGCGTCAGGTCGCGCGTGACGGTGTGGAAATCGTCGTAACGCAGCTTGATGCCGATCGTGCGGCCCACGTAGCCCTTGCGCACGAGATCGTCGGCGACACGCACGCACAGCCCCGTAAACGCGCTCGATAACGCCGGTCGATCGTGGCGCGGATGCAGATCGCGCTCGAACGTGGTCTCGCGGCTGATCGACTTCGGCTCCGATTCGACCACCAAGGGCCGCTCGTCGTGACCCTGCGCGACCTGCATCAGCCAGGCGGAATAGCTGCGCCCGAAGTTGTCCTGCAACAACCCGGCGTCGGCGGCGGCCAGATCGCCGACCGTCGCGAGGCCGAGTGTGGTCAGCTTCTGCGCGGCCTTCGGGCCGATGCCGTTGACCTTGCGTACCTGCAGCGGCCACACGCGCAGCGGTATATCGGCCGGCGTCAGGATCGTCAGGCCGTCAGGCTTGTCGAGTTCGGAGCCGATCTTCGCGAGCAGCTTGTTCGGCGCGACGCAGATCGAACACGTGAGACCGGTGGCCTGATGAACGGCGTCCTTGATGCGCCGGCCGATGTCGGCTGGTTCGCCCGGCAGGTCGGTCAGGTCGATATAGATCTCGTCGATGCCGCGATCCTCGATGCGGTCCGTGAACGTCCTGACGGCGGCCTTGAAAAGACGCGAGTAGTGGCGGTATGAATCGAAGTCGGTCGGCAGCAGGATCGCGTCGGGCGCGAGCGCGGCGGCCTTCATCATGCCCATCGCCGAAAATACGCCGAGCGCGCGCGCCTCGTAGGTCGAGGTGGTCACGACGCCGCGTCCCGCGTAATCGCGCAGCTTCGCGAAGCGCCTGCTGCCGTCTTCGAGCACCTGCGGCGCGCTGTTGCGCCCGCCGCCGATCACCACCGCGCGCCCGCGCAACTCCGGATAGCGCAGCAGTTCGACGGACGCGTAAAACGCGTCCATGTCGAGGTGCGCGATGCGGCGGGTTGGCGAATTCATGGGGATTGACGCGGACGATGGCAATGAACGAAAGCGGTGACGGCGCGCGTCGCGACGCCGCCAGCCCGTAATGGTACCTTGCCGCGCTCGCCGCCGGTCAGGGCCGGCGCGGCCGGCCGCACGCGTGTCGTTCAACGCGTTGTTGAAAAAGCGGGTTCAGAAACTATGCTTGACACGGAACTTCGCCGCTTGCGTACGGGGTCCATGCCGGGCCGCTGCCGCTCCCGGCGGGTTTCGCCGCGACCGCTTCACCACGGGGCTCGACAGATGATCAAGCGCATGTTGCTGATTTCGGCGTATATCGCACTCGGCTGCGCCGCAACGGTGCTGCCGGTCCTGATCAGCATCTATATCGCGAACGAAGACGTCACACGCCGCGAGCAGCGAGATTTGCGCCAATACGCGGAAAAGGCCGTGATGCGCACGGAACTCGTCACGTATCAGGGTTTTGCGGCGATCGCGGACCTGCAGGCCGAGCACGGCGCGCCGTGTTCGCCGGAATACCTGGAGCGCGCCGCCCATGTGATTTTCAACTACCGCTACGTCCGGGACGCAGGTGCGTACGGCGACGGGCGCTATCTTTGCTCGCCGCTGTTCGGCGACGTTCGGACGCAGAATGTCGAACTGCCGCCGCCGCGATGGCGAAGCAACGACGGCTACCTGGTCTGGTTCCAGCAAAAGAATCCGCTCAGCGACGTGCGCGAGGATATACAGATCGGGCGCAACGGCGAGTACGTGTCAATCGATCCGCAGTCATACGTCGATGTGATGGATCCGGCGGGAAGGCCCATCGCCACGATCAACACCGACCTGAACTCGATCGTCGCGCTGTCGACGGGCGCGGACCCCGACGAGATGCTCCATGCATGGAAGCGGGCGGGGCGCGTCGATAGCGATGAATGGAACTACGCGGTTGCACGTTCGGCGACGCGCGCGCTTGGCGTCGTCGTCAAGGGCCGGCGCACCAGCCTGCTGAGAGACTGGCCCGGACTGCTGGCGATGTGGCTGTCGATAGGCGTCGCGATGGGCGCCGGTTTCGGCTGGGTCGCGTTCAAACGGATCTCGCGGCAGGTGTCGTTCCTGGCATCGCTCGAATGGGCGATCTCGCGCAAAATCATCGACGTCGCCTATCAACCGATCGTGAGTCTCGCGACCAACGAATGCGTCGGTGTCGAAGCGCTGGCCAGATGGAATCTGAACGGACGCGAGATCTCGCCGCATATTTTCATTGCGTTGGCCGAGCAGCATGGCCTGATCCAGTCGTTGACCGACCTCGTGCTCGATAAAGCGCTCCACGACCTCACAGAGCTATTGCGTTCGCGGTCGTGGTTCTACGTGTCGGTCAACGTGAGCGGCGAGGATCTGCGCACGCCGCGCTTTCTTAACCTGATCACCGCGAGGCTCGCCGGAACCGGCCTGCGTGCCGCGCAGATCAGGATCGAAGCGACCGAGCGCAGTTGCCTGAACGCCGATGTGACCCGGCAGACGATCGCGGCCTTCCGAAGCGCCGGCCACCCGGTCTATATCGACGATTTCGGCACCGGCTATTCGAGCCTCGCCTATTTGCAGACTTTCATGATCGACGCTCTGAAGATCGACAAATCGTTCGTCGACACGATCGCCCGGGATGCGGCGTCGAGCATCGTTGCGCCGCATATCATCGACATGGCGCACGAATTGGGGGTGGAAGTCGTGGCGGAGGGAATCGAGCGCGACGAGCAGGTCGAGTATCTGCTGCGCCGAGGCGTTCAGTACGGACAGGGCTGGCTGTTCGCGAAGGCCATGCACCGCGAGGAGCTGGTCGCGTGGCTGGAGGCGCGCCACGCGTCGCACGCGCCGGCGCAGCCCGCGATCCAGTAGTTCGGCGCCCGGCCGTGCCGGGCGCGATGCGCTTACTGCTTGACGCCTTCGGCCTGGATATGCAGCGTGGTCTTCATGTTGAAGCCGTACGCCTTGCCGAAGTCGATGCCGAAATCGTCGCGATTGAACGTCGCGACCGATTCGGTGCCGCACACTTCGCGCTTCAGCACCGGGTGCTGGATGCACTTGAACGATTCGATCTTCAGGTTGACCGGTTTCGTGATGCCGTGCAGCGTCAGCGTGCCGATCACTTCGACCGGCTTGTCGCCGTCGAAGCGGATCTGCGTGCCCTTGTAGGTCGCGGTCGGGAACTTCGCGGTGTCGAAGAACTTGTCGCCGACCAGTTCCTCGTTGAGCTTGTCGTTGCCGATGCCGACCGAGGTCAGGTCGATCGTCGCCTCGACCGTGCCGGTCTTCGCCGCGCGATCGAGCACGACGGTGCCGCTGCTTTTCTGGAACTTGCCGCGCCAGATCGACAGGCCGCCGAAGTGGTCGGTCTCGAAGCTCGGCGACGTGTGCGTCGGATCGAGCAGGTAGGTTTCGGCGGCGGCCATCGCGTTGAACGAGCATGCAGCGGCGAGCGCGCCGGCGGCGAGCAGGAAGGATTGCTTCAAGTTGGACTCCAGAGGTCGAAGGGTAAGGCGGTGCTGCGGCGTTGTGGGTTATTTCTTCGCCGCGACCAGATGAAATTTGATGACGACTTCGTCGGCGACCACCGACGTGTCTTTCCATTCGCCGGTGCCGACGTCGAACTGCGTGCGCTTGATCGGCAGCGAGCCGTCGAAAGTTTGCGTGGCGCCCTGGCTCGCGATCACGACCGGCACGACGACCGTTTGCGATTTGCCTTTGATCGTCAGCTTGCCGGTCACCTTGTACTGGTTGCCGCCAGCCGGCGCGATCGAGCTCGACACGAAGGTCGCGCTCGGGAAGGCGCCGCTGTCGAACCATTCCTTGCCTTGCGCCTGCTTGTTGTAGTCGTCGGCGCCGAGGTCGTAGCTCGCGGTGTCGATCGACACGTTCGCGCTGCCCGCGGCAGGCTTCGCCGGATCGAAATTCAGTTGCGCGGAGAACTTCCTGAACTTGCCGTCGACGGGCACGTTCATCTGTTTGGTCGTGGCGATGACGCTGCTTTTCGCGAGGTCGACGTCGGCGTGCGCGAGGTTCGCGCCGAGCAGCGCAAGCGCCGTGAAGGACGCGAGCGTCGCGCGATGAGCGGAGAGATAAAAGGGTGTCTTCATGATGGTACGCATCCTATCCGAGCTTCGCGGCCTGATTGCACACCGCGAGGAATTTGATTGCCAACCAGTCGTAACCAATCGACAAGAGTGATGGCTTTCTTCAAGCTGTCGTATCGTTATGCGCGGGTCTTCAGAAACGGCACCATGCGCGCGAGCAATCCGTCGCGATCGACGAACTGATGCTTGAGCGCCGCAAGCACGTGCATGATCACGAGCGCGAGCAGCGTGTAGTTAAGCAGCACGTGCACCGTGCGCAGCGCGGCCTTCAGCGCCTGATCGGGACCGATGATCGTCGGCAGCGGCACGACGCCCAGATACATGACCTGAATGCCGGCCGCCGAGCTGTAGAAGTAGCCGGACAGCGGAATCGCGAGCATCAGCAGATACAGCAGGCCGTGCACCAGATGCGCGGCGGCCTTCTGCCAGGTGGGCGTCGCGGCATCGAGCGCGGGCGCGCGATGCGTCGCGCGCCACAGCACCCGCAGCAGCGCCAGCGCGAACACGGTCACGCCAATCCATTTGTGCCACGAGAAGTACTTGAGCTTCGTCGGCGTGAAGCCGGGGATATCGGTCATGATCCAGCCGATGTAGAAGCCGCAGATCATCAGCGCGGCGACCAGCCAGTGCAGCGCGATCGCCGCGCCGTGGTAACGCGTGGGAGCGCAAGCGTGTGTTTGCATCGTGTTCTATCCGTTGCTCGCGAGAAGCCGCGTGAGAATGCGGATAGTAGGGATGCCCATTCAAACTGAATAGGCGGATGGGCGGGAACAGATCGTTGTCGCGGTGATGTCAATCGTGTCGAGAGAGGCATGCGCGCTGAAAGGTCCGCGCATGAAGGCACGCACACTGCTATGGAGCGCTCGCCGTGGTACCGCTGTGGTAATTTGTTGCCCCGAACAACAAGGTTGCGCGCTTTGCGCAGCCACGGACATAACCCATTATCCGGGCGTTAAGCCGTGAATTCCGTTTTTCTTTCCTGGAGTATTGCCGCGCTCGCTACCGCCGGCGTGATCACACGGCCGTTCAAATGGCCCGAAGCCGTGTGGGCCGTCGCCGGCGCGGTGCTGCTCGTCGCCCTCGGCCTATTGCCCTTGCATCTCGCGGTCGAAGCGATCGGCAAGGGCACCGACGTCTATCTGTTCCTGTTCGGCATGATGCTGCTGTCCGAAGTCGGCCGCCGCGAAGGGCTGTTCGACTGGGTCGCGGTGCTCGCTGTCAATCATGCGCGCAGTTCGCCGCGCAAGCTGTTCGTGCTCGTGTATCTGTTCGGCGTGGTGATCACCGCGTTTCTTTCCAACGACGCCACCGCCGTCGTGCTGACGCCCGCCGTGTTCGCGGCGGCGAAGAAAGCGAAGACACCGCCGCTGCCGCTGCTGTTCGTCTGCGCGTTCGTCGCCAATGCGGCGAGCTTCGTGCTGCCGATTTCGAATCCGGCCAACATCGTGCTGTACGGCAATCACACGCCGCCGCTGGGACCGTGGATGCTGCGCTTCACGCTGCCGTCGGTGCTGTCGATTGCCGCGACCTTCGTGATGCTGCGCTGGACGCAACGCGAGGCGCTCGCTGGCGTCTGCGAGGCAAATCTCGACGCGGTCGAGCTGTCGGCGAGCGGGCGCGTCGCGCTCGCGGGCATCGCGGTGACGGCCGGCGCGCTGCTGACGGTCTCCGCCTACGACATCCAGCTCGGCCTGCCGACCGCGATCCTCGGCACGCTGACCGCGCTCGTCGTGCTGATCAAGGAGCGCAAATCGCCGCTGCCGATGATGCGCGAAATTTCGTGGAACGTGTTGCCGCTCGTCGCCGGGCTGTTCGTGCTGGTCGAGATGCTCGATCACACCGGTGTGATCAACCTGTTCGCGGGTGCGTTGCGCCGCGCGACCGAACACAACGAAATGGAAGCGGCCGGGTGGGCCGGCGCGAGCATCGCGTTCCTCAGCAATCTGATCAACAACCTGCCGGCCGGCTTGATCGCGAGTTCGACCGTGATGCAGGCGCATAGCCCCGAGCGTGTGATCGACGCGCTGTTGATCGGCGTCGACCTCGGGCCGAACCTGTCGATCACCGGCTCGCTCGCGACGATCCTGTGGCTCAACGCGATTCGCCGCGAAGGCGAAGACGTCAGCTTCATGAAGTTTCTGAAAGTCGGCGCGCTGGTGATGGTGCCCGCGCTCGTGCTGGCGCTTGGGGCGCGGATATTAACTGGCTGAACGGATGCCGGACCCGCCCGCCATCAGCGGGCTTGTGCCGGAACCGACGCGCGTCGCGCCGGCGAGCTGGTCCAGTCGCGCGCCGACCGAGCGCAGCCTTGCTTCGAGGTGGGCGACGCGCTGGCGTTGCGCGGGCACCATCGACGAACGGCTCAACGCATGCAGCCGACGATGCCAGTACGACAACGGAAAACGGTCGCGCCCAGAAAGTGCGTTGAAAACGACTTCGAGGTGGGCGATTTCCTTGTCGATATCTTGGTAGCTCATCACAAAGGTCCAGGAAAGAAGGTGGGATAGGGGCGCGCGAACCTGACAGGGATCGCAAGGTCCGTTCCATCCCGCCTATATGTAGTCAATATCAGCCGTGCCGGCGCAGAGCGCCACATCGGGCGCGCGCCTGGCGCGGTGCGCGATGGTAAGAATCGGCAAACTCCATGCAAGCTTTACGCGGCGCTCCACCTTTCAACGGGACAACGGGAATTCACCAGGCGTGCCCGCGAGGCGCGTGTCCTATGCTGAGTCAACGGCGTGGGTCGGTCTCGGGGCGATCGAAACCGCCCGCGCGACGGCCCGGCGCGCGCTTTCAACGCGGCGCGATCACGACCGGTTGCGCATAGCTGACCGTCGGCGCGGGCACCACCGCATAGTTGAGCGCGGGCGGCGCCGCGACGATGGTCGCGGCCGCCACAGGCACGGCGACAGGCGGTGCCGATACGTACACGGGATTGACCGGCACCGGGTAGTAGACCGGCCGCGGCGGTGGCGCGTAGACCACGGCGGCGGGCAGATACACGACGACTCGCGCGTAGGCAGCGGAAGAACAGGCGAGACCGATGGCGGTGAAAGTCGAGGCGCAGGCGAGACGGATAGTCATTTGGGACTCCTGATACGTGAATGCCGACGAACGGCAGACGGAACGATACGCAGCAGACCCGCAAAACGAAACCGCGAACTCATTTCATTCGATGTCAAGCTGCAGCGGCACCCGGCGCCGTGACATGATTCGACATGATTCTCGAATTGCGATCGCGCGGCGTCTGACCAACAATTCGGCCTGTCATCGAAACGGCTCGCGGCACCCCAGGCAGGCGACGGTCGATGTTCCAACCGAAGGAGTCAGTCATGAAGAAGTTGCTCGCCACCGTGCTGCTGTGCTGCGCGTCCACCGTCGCGTTCGCTCAGGCCGCCGCGCCGCAAGGTATCAGCCAGCAGCGGATGGAGCGCATGGAGCAGCAGTTGCAAACGCGTTTTTCAAGCGCGAACACCACCCACGACGGCAAGCTGACCCGCGACCAGGCAGCGGCCGGCATGCCGATGCTGGCGCGTCATTTCGACGAGATCGACACGCAGAAGGCCGGCTACATCACGCTCCCGCAGATCGAGGCATTCATGCAGGAACGCGGGGCCGCACACTGAGCGGCTCGGTTATCGAGGAGCTTTCGGATGGAACGCCCCGCCAGGATCATCGTGCTCGACGACGAAGCCGAATTGCGCAACATGCTGCTGCGCTTTCTGCGCGGTCATGGCTTCGACGTGCGCGCGGCCGAGGACGGCAAGCGCCTGAATCGCTACCTGGAGCGCGAGCCGTTCGACCTGCTGATACTCGATCTGATGATCGGCGAAGAGGACGGCCTCGAGATCTGCGCGAAGCTGCGCGCTCAAGGGCAGACCTTGCCGATCCTGATGTTGACGGCGAAGGGCGATCCGCTCGATCGCGTGACCGGCCTCGAAACCGGCGCCGACGACTACCTCGCGAAACCGTTTCTGCCGCGCGAACTGGTGGCGCGAATCAATGCGTTGCTGCGCCGCCAGAAGATGGCCGCGGGCGACGTCACGCTGACGTCGCAGTGCGTGCGTTTCGGCGACTTCACGCTCGACATCGGCAAGCAGGAGTTGTCGCGCGCGGGCGAGCCGCTCGAGATTCATTCCGCGCAGATGCTGCTGCTGGTCGCGCTCGCGTCGTCGCCGAATCGCGCGGTGAGCCGCGACAACCTGCTCGCGCGTGCGCGAGGGCGCGACCATGACGCGCTCGATCGCAGCATCGACGTACAGGTGCTGCGGCTGAGGCAGATCGTCGAGGACGATCCGTCGAAGCCGCGTTTCATTCGCACCGTCTGGGGCGTCGGCTATATGCTCGTCGCCGATCTCGAATCATGATGCGCTCACTGTCGCGCACACTGCTGCCGCGCACGCTGCTCGCGCGCAATATCGCGCTGTTGATCGCGCTCGTGATGCTGAGCCAGATCTGCTCGATCGTCGTGCTGCTGCATTACGTGCAGCGGCCACGCGTCGAACGCGCGGCGGCCGTGTTCGCGACCTACGTGACGACGCTCGACAACCTGCTCGCGGCCACTCCGCCCGCCTCGCGCGCGGCGCTGACCGCGCGTCTCGACGCGCGCGAGCAGTTGCCGCCCGAAGCGACCGACACACCGCCGCACGATCTGTTGCGGGTGTACAGCACCTATCAGCGCGGCGTTTTCATCGACAGCCTGCAGAAGCATCTGCCCGCCGATATGCCCGTGCGGTGGCAGACCGAGGGCGCGCAGCGGCTGTGGATTCGCATGCATGCGCCGGCTGCCGGGTCCGACCACGCGGCCGGTTCGTTGGCCAGCGCGCCATACTGGATCGCGCTGCCGGTTCCCGAGGACGCGCAGGGCAGCGGCCTCGAAGCGGCGATCTTCCTGTCGTTGGGTCTCGGCGTGCTCGCCGCGCTCGCCGGCTACGCGATCCAGCTGCACCTGAACGAACCATTGCACGAGCTCACGCAAGCGGCGCGGCGCGTCAGCGCCGGCGACCTGCCCGCGCCGCTGCCCACCGACGGCCCCGCCGAAATCGCCGCCGTGGGCAGCGCTTTCAATCAGATGACGCGCGCGTTACAGGACGCCGAAGCGACGCGCGCGTTGATGCTCGCGGGCATCTCGCACGACATCCGCACGCCGTTGACGAAGCTGCGCCTGTCGATGGCGATGGCGATGCCGCAGGGGGCCGACAGCAGTTTCGTCATCGCCGCCGAATCGTATCTGGATCAGATCGAGACGATTCTGCAGCAGTTCATGGATTACGCGGGCAGCGGCGAGCGCGAGGAAGCGCAGCCCGGCGATCTGAATGCGCTGATCGAACGGCTCGCGGGCGACTTCGCTGGGCTCGGGCACGAGTTCGACCTGTCGCTGGGCAGCTTGCCGGCCGTTCGATATCGGCCGATCAGCATGATGCGGCTGCTGATGAATCTGATGCAGAACGCGATCGTCTACGGCGGCAGCGGGCTTGCGGTGCGCACGTGGGCGACGCAGGACGCGGTCACGGTTGCGGTCGGCGATCGCGGTAAAGGTTTGACGGCGGAGGAGTTGGAGAAGCTGAAGGCGCCGTTCCAGCGCGGCCGCAATGCGCGTGCGCATAGCGGCGGCACGGGGCTGGGGCTGTCGATCGTCGATCGGATCGCGCGGCTGCACGGCGGCGGCCTGCAGTTTCATCCGCGCGACGGCGGCGGCCTCGAAGTGTGGGTCGTATTGCCGGTCGAGGCGGCATGATGGGATGAGGACGTGGCGTTCTTGCCGCTCACTCGCGATCGAGCCACGCGTCGAGCCCGACCCGAAACGCGACGCCTGCGATGACCGGCACGGTCAGCATCAGGATGATGCCGAAGTTCGGGATCTCGTCGCCGTACATGATCGGGTTGTACAGCACGACGCCCGACACGATCGTGAACATCACGACGCCAATGGCGACCATCAGGAGATTGCGCACGGACATGGACAGCGTCTTGCGCTTCGGCTTGTCCGTCGTGTCGTGAGCGCCGGGTGCTTCGTCGTGTTGGGCAGGCATGATGGTTCTCGTGGCAAAAAATGCGGCATCGGAAGCGGGTGCGGCGGGCACCGCGCCCGGCATCATACCCGCACCCGCGCGGCTGATGCAGATCGGGGCCGCGCCGTTGCGGTACTCATCCTTACCAACAATATATGCCATTCCAGGCCGCGATTTCAGGCGTCGGCAGTCGACCCCGCCGGAGGCGCCGAATCCGCGCGAGACGCCGATGCAAGCGCGCAGCCGCTCAGGCCGAGCTCGTCGAGAATCGCGCTCATCAAGCCCGTGCGGCGCCATTGCAGCCACCTGATGTAGCATGTCTGCGACGGCGGAAACGTGCCGGGCAGCCGATGCCATTTCTCGTTGCGCGTGACGACCCACAGAATCGCGTCCAGGATCTCGCGCGGAGGACGCGCGGGCCGGCCCAGACGTTTCTTCGGGTCCTGCTTGAACAGATGACTGATGCGCGCCCAGGCGTCATCGGAAAGAGGAAGATCTAGCATGCCGCGAACACCTGACTGACCGGTTTATGTCGATCTTACGGTTTGGGCGGTTCCTTCTAATTCCGGATTTACGCGGGGTTTGGCCCGCTGAACCGCGGATTGCTTCGCGTCCGATGATGCTAGGGCCTGTTCACGCTAATAACGGCCAGCCCCTTGAAGGTTTTTTTAATACAGGGGAACGTGCCTTTGCGCCCGTATTGCGGCGTCGGTCGTCGCTTGTTTGGCTCGGCCAAACGGCGCTCCTCTCTCCTTGCACTACGCGCGCAAAGGCACGTTCGCAAGCCCGTTATTAGCGTGAACAGGCCCTAGCGTTGCTTTCCTGACCTTCATCTGCGACGCGCCGGGGATTACCGCGACCACGTTGAAGGAGCTGACACTGATCTCCCTCATAGCATTTAGGACGCCGCTTCGGTGTGGTCGAGCCATTGCGCGAACTCGTGTCGCAACTGCGCGATATCGAGCGGCTTGCCGAGTAGCCGTGCACCCGGAATCGCCGCCCCGATTTCCGCGCTGCGACCGTAGCCCGACACCAGCAGCACGCGTATCTCCGGCTGCACGCGCCGCACCGCGCGCGCGAGTTCGTGGCCGGACATGCCGGGCAGCGTGAGGTCGGTCAACAGTACGTCGTAGCGTTGCGTGTTCGCGAGCGGCAACGCTGCTTCCGCGCTCGCGACCGCGGTGCAGGCGAGGCCTAACGCGCCGAGCAGTTCGCCGAGCGCCTCGCGCGATTCGGTGTCGTCCTCGACGAACAGCACGCGCGCGGCTTCGTGGGCCGCACGCGGCTGGATCGGCTTGTGCGGCTTTTTCTTCGGCTCTTTGTTCGACGCTTTCCGCGGGCCCTTCGCAGTGGCGCACGTGTTGGCGCTTTCGTACGCGGCGGGCGGCACGCATGCGGCGATACGCGCTTCGCGCATCCCGGCCGCGTGGTCCGCGCGCGCGGCGCCCGCGCGTAGAACGTTACGCACCAGACGGGCAAGATCGTCGCGCCGGTACGGCTTCGACAGCAGCGTGATACCGGCGTCGAGCTTGCCGTGGTGGACGATTTCGTCGCGCGTATAGCCCGACGTGAACAGCGTAGGCAGCGGTGGCGTGCGCGCGGCCGCGCGTTGCGCGAGCTCGACGCTCTTCAGCTTGCCGGGTATCACGACGTCGGTGAACAGCAGATCGATCGGCACGTCGCTGTCGATGAATTCGAGCGCCGCGTCGCCGTTCGACGCGGTCAGCACCTTGTAGCCGAGCTGCGCGAGCATTTCGACCGCGGTTAGCCGCACGTCGGCATCGTCCTCGACGACGAGTATCGTTTCGCCGCCGCCGACCGGTGCCGCGGTGCCATCGACGGTCTCCGGCGTCTCCGCCTCGCAGCAGCGCGGAAAGAACAGCGACACCGTGGTGCCGTGTCCCACTTCGCTTTCTATCGACACATGCCCGCCGCTTTGCCGCGCGAAGCCGAACACCATGGACAGGCCAAGGCCGGTGCCGTGGCCGTCGGGTTTGGTCGTGAAGAACGGCTCGAACACGCGTTGCAGCACTTCGGGCGGCATGCCCGAGCCGGTGTCGGCAACCGAGAACTCCACGTATTCGCCGGGCGACAACTCCGGCTTGCCGCGGCAGAACGCGGCGTCGAGCGTACGGTTGGTCGCGCGCACGGTCAGCACGCCGTCGGCGCGCATCGCGTCGCGCGCATTGATCGCGAGATTGAGCAGCGCGTTTTCGAGCTGGTTGCGGTCGACCTGCACGTTCCACAGATCGTCGCTGAGCACCGTGTCGATTCGCACCGTTTCGCCGAGTGCGCGATGCAGCATCTCGCTCATGCCGGTCAGCAGGCGGCGCGGATTCAGCACGGTCGGCGACAGCGGCTGACGCCGCGCGAACGCGAGCAGATGCGCGGCGAGCTTCGCGCCGCGTTTGACGGCATCGGTCGCGGCGGATAGACGCCGCTGCGTGACCGGGTCGTCGTCGGCGTCGGCCGCGAGCATCTGCAGATTGCCGTTGATCACCTGCAGTACGTTGTTGAAGTCGTGCGCGACGCCGCCCGTCAGGCTGCCGATCGCTTCCATCTTCTGCGCCTGGCGCAGCTGTTCCTCGGCGAGCGTGCGCGCCGCGATCGAATCGGCGACGCGCTGCTCGAGCGTTTCGGTCAACTGAAGAAGCTGCTGTTCGGCGATCTTGCGATCGTGAATGTCGATCAGCACGCCCGGAAAGCGCGTCGGTTCGCCGTGTTGATCGAACTGGCAGCGGCCGTTCGCCTGTACCCACATATAGCCGCCGTCAGGCCGCCGGATGCGGTACTCGGCGCGAAACGGCTCGCCGCTGCGGATCGCTTCGGCGGTCAGGCGGTCGTTGAGCGCCTGGTCGTCGGGGTGGATCATCTGCGTCACGGCATCGCGCGCGACGCCCTTCGACGCTTTGTCGCGCGCAAACAGGAAGGTCCGCGCGAAGCGTTCGTCGCCCGTGACCTCGCCGGTGCGCACGTCGAGCACCCAGGTGCCGAGCACCGCGCCGGTGTTCAGAGCGAGCTGCAGGCGTTCGTTGGTCTCGTGCAATTCGGTTTCGGCTTGCTGGCGCATCCGCTCGGTCAGCACGCGCCCGGTGGTCTCGACGACCATCGCGAGCACACCGGCCGGCGCGCCGCTGTCGCCTGCGACAGGGCTGTAGTACAGATCCATCCACACGTCTTCCGGCTTGCCGTCGCGCAGCAGCATGAGCGCCTTGTCGCGATACGACAGCGAGCCGCCCGCGAGGCAGGTGACCATCACGTGATGGTTGAAATCGGCGACTTCGGGCCAGCCGTCTTCGACCGGACGGCCGAGCAGATACGGATGCCGCCCGCCCGCGAAGACCGCATAGGCGTCGTTGTAGATCATGAAGCCGGGCTCGCCCCACAACAGCACGAGCGGCACGGGCGAGGCGAGCATCATCTGGACCGTCGAGGTCAGACTGCGCTGCCAGTTTTCGATCGCGCCGAGGGTGGTGGCGCGCCAGTCGAATTCGCTGATGCGTCGCGCCATCTCGCCGCGCCAGCCAGCGCAGCCGCAGTCTTGTGCCGGAAAAGGCATGCAGCGCTCCACGTGAAATCACGTCGAAAATGATTGGCTCTTGACCGAAGCTTCGAGGGTTCGCGCGCGTTGCGCAGCCTCGCGAACCCCAAATATTGTAGGGCACAACGCCTTATCGTTGATGCATCGCAGACGCTATTCGGGGTTTTGCCGGGTAAGCACCTGTGTCCGAAACCGTACCAATTTGGCACCTCGTTCGATGCGCGGGCAACATTTACCGCGAGGCGCATTTGCTGCGCGGCGAAAGCGGAAGAAGCGCCCGCATTTCAGGCGTGGCTCGATACCTTCGCGTAGGGCGTGGTCGTGCCCACGGTCAGGTGCGAATCGTGCTGTCGTCCCCGATTCCTGCGCGAGCTTCGAAGTTCAACGGAACGCACCGTACGATGGCGAAGGAAAACATCACACGATATCCACTCCCCAAACCCGCCGTCGAGCTCGCGAGCAGCCACGAGGCCGGCTATCTCGAGCATGGCCGGCGCTATGCGATGGAGTGCGAACGAAAGTGAGGGCGGGGGCGACGAGGCTTGCGATTCATCGAATGCAAGCCGCGACCTCACCCAACGAGTGCGTCCGTCAGTTGGACAGCGACAGATACTGCGACGTCAACGGCACCGGCGGGAACGGCTGCAAGCCGGTCTGCTTGTTGAAGCTGTAGCGCACGTACACGGCCGCGAGCCACTCGCGATATTCATAGGCATTGCCGAGCGACGCGGTCGCCCCGACCGCGAGCTGCGGCGCGAGCTGATATTCACCGACGCCGCTGATCGAATATGACACGCCGGTCTTGCTCTGACCCGGGTAGACGGCGGTCAGACCGTTGCCGAGGGATTGCGCAGCGGCCGCCGCGTCGCCTTGCCGCGTCGAGCCGTCGTTCAGCGGGAAGTAGTTCGACGCATCCTCGCGATAATGCTGCACGCCGATCGAACCCTTCACGTCATATGTAAACAGGCCCGCGCGGCCCGACCATTCGACCGGCAGATTCAGGATCACGTACTGCTGCGGACTGAAGTAGCCGCCCTGGCCGTAAGTGAAGTACGACAGATTGCGGTTGTAGCCCATGATCGTCGTGTTCACGCCGACCGTCAGCGTCTGGTCGGCGTCTTTCAGCAGACGCGTGTAGACACCGCCGCCGCCCTTGATCGCGTTGTTGCTCGGCACGTTGGTGCCCATGTAGTGCTGATACGACGCGTTCACGTACAGGCCGCTCGTGCCGTCGTCCCAGCTGAGGCTGGCAAGCGCGCCGTTCGACGTGACGCCGCCCCATTCGAGGCCGGCGGCCGCATCGCGCGCGCCCGCGTACGACAGCAGGCTGTCCGTCACCGCGCGTCGCGCGACCGCGATCGAGTACGAGACCTTGTCGGTGATGCCGCCGTTGTATTGCGCACCACCGACGATGTTGGTCTCGCGCAAGCCGATCGGCGTCACGCCGATATCGCCGCTGATGCTGCGACTGTCATAGCCGACGGACAGGCCCACACCGCTCGCGGTCTGGCTGCCGTAGTTGTTGGTGCCGTTCTGCGCCGCCGATTTCGACGACGCGGTCGAAAGCCCCGCGCCGAAGCGCGCGAGCGTCGACGTGCTGTTCGACGCGGTGCCTGCGTCGAGCGTGACCGGGGTCGCGGTCACGACCACGTGACCGTTGCCCGCCTTGATACGCCCCTGAATCGGCGCCTCGATGTCGGTGAGCGACGACAGTCCGTCCTCGCCGACGCGATTGCGGAAGATCAGGCCGCCCGACACGGTGCTCGACTGCTCGCGATTGACCTGCGCAAGCTCCTCGGCGACGCCGAGCGTCTGCGCGTTCGCGACGTTCGACTGCGGGTTGTTCTGCGCGTTGCTGCCGGGCGGGTAGTACGGCTGCGCGTAGCCGGCCGGCGGTTGCGGAATGTACGGCTGCTGCGCGTAGTAGCCCTGGTTCGGGTAAGGCTGCGGTTGATAGGGCTGTTGGGGCGGGTACGGCTGATACGGCTGCGCGTAGCCCTGCTGCTGCTGCGGATACGGCGGCGGCGGCTGCGCGTAGACCGGCGCGGGTTGGCTCGTTTTCGCCGTGCTCTTCTTTGCGCGTTTCTGCGTGCTCGTGCGTGTCGATCCGTGCGGCAGCGGCGTCGTCGACGCGGCGTTGGCTTGCGCCTCGCGCGCGGCCGGCGACATAGGCCACGGTGTGGCCGCATAGCCGTCCTGCGCGCCGTAGGGCTGCTGCCCGTACGCCGGTTGCCCGTACGCCGGTTGCTGCGGATACGCTTGCTGCTGCGGGTAAGGCTGTGGCTGCGGATACGCTTGCTGCTGCGCATAGGGCTGCGGCTGCGCATAGCCCGCGTCGTACTGCTGCCGCGGCATCGGCTGCCCGGGCGCCTGGCCTTGTCCCGGATAAGGCTGCAACGGCGCGCCCGACTGGCTCGATCCGTTGGATTCCTGTCCGTAGCCGCCGACCTCGGCGGCGGAGCGGGGCGCTCCGTACGGTGCGGCGACCGGCGCGGGCTGTGCGGCGGGCGCGTTATAAGGCGTCGCGGCGGGCGCCGTATAGGGCGCGACATACGGCGCGGGCTGAAGGGGCGGCGGATAGTTCGGCACGGTCTGCGTCGGCGAGGAAGACTGCGTATTCGGGAACGGAAGCGCGGGACGCGCGGCATTGTCGGCGACGCCCGAAGGGACGATCGCCGTTTTGCCTTCGAACGGATTGGTGCCCGGCAACGGCGTCGCGCCGATCTGGCTCATCGCCGCTTCCCAGCCGCGCGGCACGTTGGTGCCTGCGTTGCGGGGCGCGTTCGCCGCCAGCGGCGTATTGGCCGCGACCAGCGAGCGTTGCAGATAGGTCGACGCGAGCGACAGCTTGCCCTGGGCGCGATACATGCGCCCCACGGTCGCGAGCACGCCCGGGTCGTTGGGCGCGAGGGCGAGCGCCTGGTTCGCGAGGGTTTCGGCGTAGCTGAACTGCTTCGCGCCGGCCGCAGCCGAGATCGCCGCCTGCAGCAGATTCAGATCGTCGGGGCGGCGCTGCAGCGCGACACGGAAGCTCGTGAGCGCGTTGCGGTCGTCGCCCGCGCTCGCATACATGCGGCCGAGCGCGGCCTGCAGGTCGGGGTTGTCGGGCATCGCGGCGAGCCACGGCGCGATCACTTCGTAGGCGCTCGCGAGATCGCCGCGCAGGCGTACCGCGTCGGCTTGTCGGATGACGATGCCGAGATTCAGGTTGTTGAAGTCAGTGCGCTGCTGCGGCGTCAGTTGCATGCCTTGCAACTGGCGCATCACGGCGCCGAGCTCGGCCTGCTGGTTGGCCGCGGACAGAATGCTCGCGTATTGCAGCAGCAGATCGGTGTTGCCGGGCGCCGCGCTCATCGCGCCACGCACGAGTGCGAGCGCGCGGGTCGGATCGCCGGCCTGCTGGTACGCGCCGGCGATCACGCCGATCAGCTCGGGGTTGTTGCCGGCCACCGGCTCGGCGGCGCGCAACGTCGCGATGGCCTGCTGCGTCCGGCCGTTCTTCGCCATGCGCGTCGCGAGGTCGGCCTGCCGATGCACCCACAGCCGATGCTGCAACGTCGTCATCGCATCGGTGCGCTGTGCGGGCGCAATACGGTCGAGCTGCGCGAGACCGGTCGACCAGTCCTGCGTTTCCGCCGACAGCAGCGCGCTCGCGTACAGCGCATCGGTCATGTCCGGATGCGTGGCGAGCAGACCGTCCATCATGCTGCGCGCATTCGCGACCGCGCCCTGGCGCACGTAGATGCGCGCGAGGTCGAGCCGCAGCCACGGATCGTCGGGCTTGTTCAGCAGCGCGTCTTCGAACAGGCTGCGCGCGCTGCCGAGATCGCCGCGCGCTTCGGCCGCGCGCGCCTGCGCTGCCTGCGCGTCGCCGCGCAAACGGTCGATGCCGCCGACCTTCGCCCGTTGCTGCGCGTTCAGCTGATTGGCGAACCGCAGCGCCTCGTCGGCACGGCCCTGCGCGGCGAGCGCGCCGACGAGGCCGCGAATCGCGTCCGGGTTGTCGGCCTGGCGGCGCAGTGCCATCCGGTATGCCTGCTCGGCGCCGGCCGGGTCGCCGGTCGTGAGCAGCATTTCACCGAGCTGCACCTGGGCGGTCACGTCGGACGGATTCAGCGCGATCGCGCGCTCGAACAGTGCCTTCGCCTTCGCAAACTCGCCATTGCTGCGCGCGCCGATCGCTTCGCTCGTGTAGGTCCAGTAGGTCGCGCTGTCGAGCGCGGTTTTCCAGCGCGCCGGATTCGGTCCGCGCGAGGCACGCTCGAGGTAGTTGCGCGCCTCGGCGAAACGCTCCTGCTTCAGCGCGGCGATGCCCATGCCGCCGAGCGCGTCGGTGTCGTTAGGACTGTTCGCGAGTACCGACGAGAACCTGGCGCGCGCGCTCACGAGGTCGTCGCGGTCGAGCGCGGCGAAGCCGTCGGCGATCACGCGGCCGCGCGCGTCGGCGGCGGCGTTTTCCTGCGCGCGGGCGCGCGCCGCGCTGTCCTGCCGCACCATCGATTCGAAGCGCGCCTTCACGGCGGCATCTTCACCGGCGGTCTGGAAGTACGATTCGTACAGCGCGGCGTCCGAGGGCCGCGCGTCGAGCCACAGCAGCGCCTGGCGCCAGCTCTTTTTCGCCGCCGCGCCGACCGAGGTGTCGCCGGCGAGCTTTTGCAGCCGCGCGATACCGTCGCGCCGCGTGACGTCGCGATAGGTCAGATGCTGCGCGTACGCGAGTGCGAAGCGCGGGTCGTTGGGGTTGTCGTGGGCGAGCTGTTCGAGGCCGCGGCGTGCTTCGTCCCAGCCCTGCGGCGTCGCCGACAGCGCCTGGTAATACTCGAGCTGCAACTGGGGCGTGGCGGGCTTGCCGGCCAGCGCGCGCTGATACTCCTGCGCCGCGCTCGCGCTCTGACCGGCTTGCGCGAGCCGGCGCGCCTCGCTGATGGTCTGGTCGCGCGGGCTCGTTTCGCCGAGGCGGCGGCCGAGCTCATCGAGATTCGGATAATTCGGCGCGACCGCCTTCAGCCGCGCGAGGTACTGCTGCGCGCCGGCGCCGTCCTTCCGGTCGGCCAGCACCATGCCCATGCCGAACAGGGCGTCGGGCTGCTTCGGATCGATGCTGAGCACCTTCTGCCAGGCCTGCTCGGCGAGGTCGCCGCGCTGATGCGACTGCCAGTACTTGCCCTGATCGATCAGCACGGTCAGCGGATCTTTGCTCGCCTGCGCGAGCGCATCGGGGGCGGCCGCGGCCGCGCACAAGACCGCGCCGGCGGACAGCGCGATATGCAGCGCGATATGCAGCGACCCGGCGAGGGCGTTCAATCGCATGCGGTCCTCCAGGCGGGCACGAGACCGCCGGCTTCATCGAAGCGATAGCGGCCATCGATGAAACCCGTGCCGAACAGACCCAACACACGATCGTAGTACACCGGCTCACGGCCCGGAACGTTGGCGTCGAGCGCGGCGAGCCGCGTGCGCGCGAGGCCGAGTCCGTGCTCGTCGCCCAGCGTCTTGAAGTATGGCGCGAGCGCGCCCCAATAGCTGAGCGGGCCTTCGCCGCTCGACGCGCCGGTGGTCGACGACACCTTCTCCGGCGGGAAGCCGTTCTGCGCGACCTTCGCGAGCATGCCGCCGAGCGCGCCGAGCCACGGCTTCGCGAGCGGATCGGCGGGCGAAGCGAGGCCGGCCCACAGATAGACGCGGATCGCATCGTAGCTGCCGACGTCGCCGTTCTTCGGATCGACGACGAACCGACCGTTCTGCCACGCCGCCCAGTCAGGCGCGAAGCCTTGCGGCGACACGGTTTTGACGAACTGATAAGCGTTGTCGGCGAGCTTGGCCCACGGGCCGTCCGGCACCTCGTGCGCGAGCGCGCGCAACACCGGCAGCGGCAGATAGCTCGGATTCAGACGCGTGACGTTGCCGTTCCTGAAGCCCTGCGCCCCCGGCAGCAGCATCGGCCCGAGGCCAGATAGATTCGCGACTTCGTCGCGCGCGATGCGCTCGGCGAGTGCCTGGCCCAGTTGCGTGTAGGCGGGGTTGTGCCACAGGCGGCCGGCCTGCAGCAGATCGTAGGCGATCCACAGGTCGGAATCCGATGCCGAATTCGGATCGAGCACGCCGTACGAGCCGTCCGGCTTCTTGCCCCATTGCCATGCGGGCAGCCGCAGGTTCTGGACGTCGAACTGGTTGCCCGCGAGATTCGCGCGGGTCCAGCCGAGCAGCTTGTCGAAGGTCGCGCGGTCGTTGGCGACCAGCGCGAAAAAGAGCGCGTAGGACTGGCCTTCCGAGGTGGTCTGCTGGGCCGGCGTCGAGTAATCGATCACGCGGCCGTCGGCCTGGACGAAGCGTTGCACGAAGCTTTGCCAGGCGACCCAGTCGCCGCATGCAGCGCCGTTCTGCGCGGCCTGAGCGGCGCCGCTCAAACCCGCCAGAGTGGCCGACGCCGTCATGCCGATACCGAGCGCCAGCGCAAAAGAGGTTCTTCTGTTGATCCGAAACCGCATTCGAGTCATATCCGTTCCATCAGTCCTTCAGCCGACGCGCGGCGATCGCGCGAAGCGTCCGGTAGCACAAGGCCGCGATGATCAGCGCGGCGAGCACGCCGCCGAGCAACAGCAGCAGCGGATGCGACGACAGTGCCCAGCGCAGATACTCCTGCGGCGACAGACGGCCCACGTAGTATGCGGTGCCGTTCGACGTGATGGTGACGGCGCGGCCATGGATCACGGCCATCGCGCCTTGAATCTTCGGCAGCACGTCGGCGTCGAGCAGCGCGGCGGACAGATCGGCATCCGACGGGCCGGCCGCGCTGATCAGCGCAACCGCGCTGCGGCCTCGCTGCAGCGGCGACTCGAAGCCGGTTAGGAGCGCCGCGCCGTTCGAGCTGACCATCGTCAGATCGGCACGCGCGGGCGTGCGCTCGACGCCGCGCTCGCCGTGCCACCAGTCCCGCAGCTTGAACACGAGGTCGGTGAGCTGGAACGTGTGCGCGGCGCCGTCGCTGGAGAACGGCATCGACTTCGACCAGCGCTGCAACAGCGGCTGCTTGCCAGGCGCGCCGAACACCAGCAGGTCCTTGTCGGCGAGGCGGTCGACGTCGGCCGCATGAGCGACGGTCACGCCGGAGACCGGATAGCCGGTCGATTCGCCCATCCGGCCCATCGTCAGCAGATACAGGCTGTAGTCGCTCGCGTCCGGGTCGTCCGGCAGCACGACGGCGGTCTCGGAGAGGTCCGCCATCCGCGTGAACGGAAAGCCGCTGTTGGCGAACGCGGCCAGATCGGGCAGCGCCATGTAGTGCGGGAACGACGACAGGTCGATCGTCGAGTTCGGATCGATCGCGCCGACCACGTTCTGCAGCAGGCGGCCCGCGCATTCGCCGGTGTTCGGGATGTCGTAGTAGAAGTGCAGCCGCAGCTGTGTGCGCGGCGTCATCAGCAGCGGCGGGATGCGGATGTTGCGGCGCGCGTCGGCGGTGCCGTCGGGCATGATGAGGTTGAAGTAGCGGCTCAGGTCGAACACCGACACAGGGCGCGCCGGAATCGGCAGCGCCTGCACGAAGCCGTTGTTCACGCTGATGTTCAGCGACGAGCGGTCGCGCGCCGGCCGCACCGTGTAGCGGTAGCGCAGATCGATCGGCACGCCGCGCGTGTGCCACATGAACAGATCGGGCGGCACCCGCATGTTGATGCGCACCGCGTCGGCGTCGTAGCCGAACACGGTCAGGTCTTTCGGATCGGCTAGCTCGCCGAAGCGCACCGCGCGGTCGGTCGGCAGCCAGTTCGGCGCGTCGTACGGCACGCGCGGCGTAATTTCGTTCAGCGACGTGATCGTGGCGCTCGCGCCGGACAGCGCGCTATGGCCGATCCCGAGCGACTTCGCGGCGGTCTTCAGCTCGGCCTCGTTGCGGCCGAGCACGAGCAGCAGCTTGCCGCGCGCGTTCGCGTCGCGCTCGACCACCGCGATGGTCGGCCCGGTGATCTCGGGAATCGTCACGCCGGCCGGATGCTGGTCGCTGGTCGCGAACACGACCGCGTTGCCCGACAGCGGCGCGTTGTCGAGCTGGGTGGGAAACACCGCGCCGCGGTAGCCGGCGAGCGAGCCGAACCACGACGCGACGATGCCGGCGGCTTCGAGCGTGCCGTTGCCCGGCTTCTGCGCGAGCACGAACGGCAGCTCGAGGCGGCGCACGTCGCGGCGGTCGAAAAACGGCTGCGGCAGCGCGGCCAGCTCCGCTTTCGTCGCGAGTGACGAGTAGGTCAGGTCGAGCGAGCTCGCGTTGCTGATCGTCGCCCACAGCGACGAGTTCGCGGGGTCTTCGCAGGCCGTCGTGTAGTGGCCGATCAGCTGCAGGTTCAGGTGGTTGAAGTCGGTGATGAAGCGCGGATCGATCGTGATCTCGCGCGCGACCAGCATGCCGGCCTGCTCGTGCGGCAGCGGCAGGGTCGCCGCGACTTCGCCGTTGACCAGCACCTTCAGCTGCGACAGGTTCGCCAACAGCGCGGGCGAATAACTGTAGATCAGATGCAGCGTCGCGCCGGTCACGACCTCGTCGCCGCGCACCGAGAACACGATGCCGTTCTGTCCGTCGACGCCGCGCAATTGCAGCGGGTCGAGCGCGCCGAAGTCGGCGAACGTCAGCGTCTGGCGGCGGCCTCCGGGCACCAGCGTGCCGGGCTCGGCGGTGGTCGGCGTGCGCATGCCGAGCGCCTTCACCGACGCCGCCGCGAGCGCGGGCGTCGGCGTGGCGAGCTGGCCCTGGGCGATCGCGTTCGGATCGAACGGCACCGCCGCGCTCGGCGCGGGCACGTTGCCGACACCGGTCGCGACTTGCGGGGTTGGCGGCGCGCCGGCGGGTGCCGCCGCGTCCGACGCCGGTTTGGCTTCGGCGGCGGCAGGGGTGGCCGCTTCAGCGAGCGGCACGAACGACGCCAGCGCGGTCTGCAGCGCGAGCCAGCAGGCGACGCCGCGCATGATTCGCCGCGAGTGTCGCAAGCCGTGACAAGCAAACAGGCGCGATTGGGGTCCAATGCTGTTGCGCCCGTGTGCCGGGCGTTCGATATGGTCCGTGGCCATCCGGTAGCCCATAGATCAGTCTTTCGTTTTTAGCTTCTTGACGTCCGCGGGACGGCTTTTGATCGAACTGCGCAAGTCGTCGTACAGATGTTCGAACAGCCCCGCGATGCCGCGCACGCCGACCTTCAGCACGTGCGACAGACCGCGCAGCGGTGTGTCCGTCTCACGTCCCTCGGCCCAGCCGGTCCACGCGTCCGCGCGCGCGAAGGTGGTTTTGACGAACTCGTACTCCTGTTCGCGCGACATCGACGAAAAGCGCAGCCCCACGCGTCCCGGCCCGGTAAAACTGACGGTGGCGGGGAACGCGTACTCTTCGTCGCCGCGGAACAGCGACACGGTCACGCGCTCCTGCATCGGCACTTCGATGGTGCTGGGCAGCGCGATGCCGACGCCGCCTTCCGAGTAGTCGATCGTTTCGCACGCGAGCGTGCGGCCGGTCGAGAACTTCAGCATCACCGGCATCTTCATCGCGACGCGCGGCACCGCGCGGATCTGGCGGCGCTCGCTCGCGGCGGCCACGCTCGCGCCGAGGATCAGCATGTTGTAGCTGGTCCACGCGAGATTGAGCAGTGTGGTCTCGACGATGCTGCGCACGTGCCAGTTCATGTAGATGTGCACGAGACCCGCGAGGAAGCCGAGCAGGTTCAGCAGCAGCAGGAACAGATACGGTCGCGAGATCGACCAGTCGAAGTAGCTCTTCTCGATCACGCCGCCCTTGGCCGTCACGTTGAACTTGCCGAGCTTCGGGTTGATCAGCGCGAGCAGCGTCGGCGCGGTGATGTACGACGCCAGCACCGACTCGTACACCTCGGCCCAGAACGAATGGCGGAACATGCGCTGCATCCGCGAGTTGGTGATGCTCGCGTGCATCATGTGCGGCAGCGCGTAGATCGCGATCGTGCTGGCCGCCGCCTCGATCACATGCGCGCCGAAGAACAGATACGACAGCGGCGCGGTCAGGAACACGAGACGCGGCACGCCGTAGAAGAAGTGCATCATCGCGTTCAGGTAACACAGCCGCTGGCCGATCTTCAGCCCCTTGCCGGTGAGCGGATTGTCGATGCGGAAGATCTGCGTCATGCCGCGCGCCCAGCGGATGCGCTGGCCGATGTGGCCCGACAGGCTTTCGGTCGCGAGGCCGGCGGCCTGCGGAATCGCCAGATACGCGGTGGTGTAGCCGAGGCGGTGCAGCTTCAGCGCGGTGTGCGCGTCCTCGGTGACGGTCTCCACCGCGATGCCGCCGATCTCGTCGACCATGCTCCGGCGCAGCAGCGCGCACGAGCCGCAGAAGAACGTCGCGTTCCACAGATCGTTGCCGTCCTGCACGAGGCCGTAGAACAGCTCGCCTTCGTTCGGCACCTTGCGGAAAGTGCCGAGGTTGCGCTCGAACGGGTCGGCGGAGAAGAAGTGGTGCGGCGTTTGCAGCATCGACAGCAGCTTGTCGCGCAGGAACCAGCCGAGGCCGATCTGCAGGAACGAGCGGGTCGGGATGTGATCGCAGTCGAAGATCGCGAGGTACTCGCCGCTCGTGATCTTCAGCGCCTCGTTGATGTTGCCGGCCTTCGCGTGGCGATTGTGCGTGCGGATCGTCCAGTTCACGCCGACTTCCTCGCAGAACGCCTTGAACTCGGCGCGGCGGCCGTCGTCGAGCACGTGGATCGACATCTTGTCGACCGGGTAGTCGAGCGCGAGCGCCGCGTAGACGGTCGGCTTCACGACGGCGAGCGGCTCGTTGTAGGTCGGGATGAACACGTCGACGGTCGGCCATTCGTCGCGATTGGCGGGCAGCGGCATTGGCTTGCGCTTGAGCGGCCACGCGGTCTGGAAGTAGCCGAGCATCAGCACGATCGTCGCGTAGAGCTCGGCGGACACGAGCAGCAGACCCCAGGTGGCGTCGAGCGGATGCTCCCAGTACGTCGTTTCGGTCAGCCGCCAGTACATGTAGCGGCCCGACGCGACGATCGACAGCATGATCATCACCATCGTCGCGTAGCGGCCGGGCCGACGGCGAAACAGCAGCGCGAGCACGAAGCACAGGGTCGCGAAGGTCAGCTGCTGATAGAACTCGAGCGGCACCGTGAACACGAAGTACAGCATGTACAGCGCGAGCATCGTGACGAGCCCGGTGACGATGCGGCTGTTCCAGAAGCTTGCGTCGATGAAGCGTTGGAACCGCGACGGCTCGCCGCCCTCGGGCTCGCGCGAGGAGGCTGGACTGCTCATGCGACGTTCCTTGGCTGGGCGGCGATCGCGTCGAGCGCCACCATGAGCCAGGCGGCGCACGCACGGAAATCGGCGGCGGCCTGGCTCAGCGGATCGTAATGGATCAGCGTGGTGTCGCAGGCGAGCGCTTCGCTGACGCCTTCGTCGAGATGGATCACGCCGGGGAACACCTTGCCGGCGAGCATCTGACGCAGCACCTTCAGCACGTCCTTGGTCAACTGGCGGGATTGGTCGATCTGGTTGATCACGTAGCCGACGCCGCCGAAGTCCGCGCGCGGCGCCGCGTAGGTTTCGATCAGCCGCTCCATCTGCGGGATCGCCGCGTACGACGCGGCGTCGGCGAGCACGATGTTCAACGCGAAGGTGGCCGCGCTCAGCGCGGTTCGCACGTAGGTCGACGAGCCGGGCGGCGTATCGACGATCACGATGTCGGACGCATCGAGCCGCAGGTGCTGCAGCGTCTGCGTGAGCCATTGCGGATGCTGGTCGATATGCGCCTCGAGGCGGCGGCGGTCGTCCTCCAGCAGCGCGCCGTACGGCAGCACGGTCACGCCGTCGATACCGTCGAACATCACCGTTTGCCAGGGGTTGCCCGACAGAGTCGCGCGCGACAGGCCGTCGATGCTGTCGAGCGGCACGCCGAAGTGCAGCCGCAGGGCGTTCTGAGGATCGAGATCGAGTGCAATCACACGCCGGCCGCTGTTGGCGAGCACGGAGGCGAGATTGGCGGCGAGGGTGGTCTTGCCGACCCCCCCTTTGGCGGACACCACGGCAATGACTTTCATGAGCGACGCGGACCGTTGGTGAGCCACGAGGCGAAGCCGCCGCGCGCGGTGCCGGCGGGTGCTTGCGTGCCTTGGGCGGACGTGCCGCGCAGACGGTCGAACACCGAGTTCAGCGACGCGGCCGCGGCCGCTTGCGGCGGCGCGCTCGGGGTTTGCGCTGCAAACATCTTGCCGAGGATCGACGGCGGTTGGGCCGGTTGCGCGGGTTGGGCCGTATAGGTGGGTTGCGGCGCTGGTGGCGGTGGCATCGACGATGCCGGTGCCGGGCTCGCGCTGCCATCAGCGGGCGCGGCGGGCGCGGCGGGGCGTGTCCTGTCTGGCGCGACAGGCGCAATCGTTTGCGCGGCCGCCTCGTCGAGTTCGTCGGCCGTGCGGAAGCGTGACGCGCCGCTCGGCGCCGCGGGCTGGGCTGCGGCCACAGGTACCGGTGGAATGTCACGCCGGTGCGGGCGCGTGAACAGCGGTGCCTTCGCGCGCGTCACGGATGCCATGTCCTTCGGTGTCGTGTCCTCGTGGACGGCGGCCCGTGGCGCCACGCTTTTCGGCGGCTGTGGTTTCGCGTCGCGAAGCTGGCCGATTGCCGGAATGACCGGTTGCGTCAGATCGAGCGTCACGAGCAGCGGCCAACGAGTGCGCGCGGTGCGCGCGTCGTTCTCGCGGCCGATCTCCTGGTACGCGTTGGCGTCGCCGCCAAATTGCTCGAACAGTTTTTCGATGTCGCTCGATGAACTCATGATGCCGTCGTCTGTTACATACCGTGCATGGCCCCAAACCGACTGCTCGGGGTGCTGTCTATTTGAACTGCCTTTCCTGCTTCTGCGTGGCGGCTGTATCGCCGTCGCACGCTCGTTCGCACGTACGCGTGCAGAACCGCTGGTGCTCAGGCGGGGTGACGGCCGAGGCGGAATTCGAGCGAGCTGTCCTCGCCGAACGCGCTCGTCTGCACGACCGACAAACCCTGCGCGCCCAACGCGCTCAACCACGTCTGATAGGCGCCTTCGAGAAATGCCGGCGTCCAGGCGAGCGCCGATTCGCCGAAGGCGGGCAGCGGCGCGCAATAGTGAATGATGCGCAGCGACTCCGCCTCATCGGCGAGCGCGACGTAACCCCAATCCATCTGATGCCAGTAAGAATTCAACACCTGCTCGAGCTCGGCCGTCGATGCGCAGGCGGGCAGCGGATACGCGAGCGCGAAACGGCTGCCGACGCGATGCATCAGCTGGCGCAGCTCGTCGTGTCCGATTTGCGCTTCGAACTCGCTCGCCAGCGCGCTCAGCATGCCGCGCCATTGCGGCGAGATTTGGCGTTCGAGCAGATAGTTGAGAATTGGGACCATGTTTTCCGGAAGTGGTCGCGGCCCGTTGCACATCGCGAACGTGACAGCCATTGAGCATCGGAGTCGTTCGGCAATCGGGCGCCGATTACGTCATTTCTGCCGGGTTGTCTAGGGTGCCCGGCACACATCATGAGAAGTCTACTTAAGACACAGGCTTTTAGCCACTTTCCATTGCTCGGCTTATATGTTAATAAACGCGCACTCGATACACATGAATTGCGTAATTTTTGCTGCTTAAAAGAAATTGAAAGGTTAATCTTCGCCTGGCGCGCGAAAAGGCTTGCGGAACCATATGTGTATTAGCCGGCAATCCGGCCTGCTTTGAGCTTTAGTCTTTTAATCATGCATTGGCGGATGGTGAGTCGCGCGAAAGATCGGCGCGGCGTTCGATTCAAATAATTTGCAATGCTCAATCTACTCACTATTCTGCTGGTCACGATTCTGGCGGACGCAATGGCGATGGCCGTGCGGTGTCAACTACTGGATCGCCGCCAACGCGCTCGCGGCCGTGGCCCGCTTATGTGGGGCTGCTGTTCGTGCTGATCGGCATGGTCTACTGGACCTTCGTCGCGCCGAACTTCAATGCGCGCGTCGCGCTGATGTCCGCCCATCACGCGAGCCTCTATGGGGTGCTCGGGCTGCTGATGCTGACCGGACCCCGGCCAACCGGCCGCGCTACAGCTTCTACTTTCTCGCGACAGCGGCGCTGCTGCTGTGCCTCGGCCACACGACGCGCGGCGCCATGTACGGCTTGCGCAGATGATGGCGCGCGCCGACCGTGCGTTGTACGCGGCGAAAGCTGCGGGGCGCGATCGGGTGATGGCGGCGTAGCGCGGCCCGGCCGGTGGCCGGATCGCCGGATCGCACTGTGGGAAGCAGCACGACTTTCAAGCACGCAGGCGCCGAATTTATACGTCGTGTTACGTTAGCCATAAATGTTTATCGAACGTTTGCCGATAACTATTGGCGGAGTGACCGGAAACCCTGATCAGCCATCTATGTCTGCCATCCCAACGCAGCACCTGCCCGAGCCAAGCATGCGTGAGCGCTTTCACCGGCGCTCGCTCGACCATCAGCGGCCGCTTTCCCTCGTGACGATGGGCTTCACGGTGGTTGCGTTCCTGTGCATGGTAACGGCGCGCGAACTGGTCGGCGCACCGGCCGGGCCGCTCGCGTACCGGCTGCTGTGCGCGCTCCTGCTCGCGCTGCTGGTGCTGGCGATCCCGCGCGCGAAGTCGACGGCGCTGTTCGGCGCGATCGGCGTCGCGTACGAACTGGTGCTGATCGCCGGGCTCGTGCTGAATGCGAAGGGCCTCGCGCATCCGTTGCCGTGGCTATTGCCCGCATTCGTGGTGATACCGATCTGCGCGGCGCCGCTATGGCTCACGCCCGCGCATTTCGTCACCGGCAGCGTGGTGTTCTACGCGGCGGCCATCGCGCTGCTGCGCGGCAAAGCACATGCGCCCGAGGTCGAGGCGGCCGTGTGGACGTGGGTCATCGCGATCGGTGCGCCGACGGCGGTGGTATTCCATTTCGGCTTCTACCGTTTCCGGCGCAATCACTTTCTGCTCGAGAGCCAGCTCGCGCAACTCGCGGCGACCGATCCGCTGACCGGCCTGCAAAATCGTCGCTCGTTCGTCAAGCACGCGGAGGGACGCCTCGAGACGCTGGCGCCAGGGGCGCAGATCAGCGCGATCTTTCTCGACATCGACAGCTTCAAGTCGCTCAACGACCGCTTCGGTCATGCGGTCGGCGACCATGCGCTGTTCCAGGTCGCGCAGGTGCTGAAGGACGCGGTTGCGCTCTACCCAAGCGTGAGCCGCATCGGCGGCGAGGAATTCGCGCTGCTGCTCGACGATGATCTCACCGGCGCGCTGCAGATCGCCGAGCGGCTGCGCCTCGACATCGCCGCGATCGAACGGCCGGACGGCCATCTGACCGCGAGCTTCGGCGTCGCCGAGCATCGGCGCGGCGAAAGCTTCATGATGCTGCTCGATCGCGCCGACGAAGCGTTGCTGCGCGCGAAGCAGACGGGCCGCAACCGTGTCTGCGCGGCGCGCGCGCTGCCGTTCGACGCGCTGCAGTCACCGTTCGGCGACCCGAGCGCCAACGCGGCGCGTTACCGCTGGGAAGACTTCTATCTGATCTCGCACTTTCAGCCGCTCTACAGCCTATCGCATCAGAAGCAGGTCGGCTTCGAGGCGCTGCTGCGCGGAGAGCATGACGACGGCACGCTGGTGCCGCCGGTCGTGATGTTCGCGCCGAAGCCGTCGAGCGACGAAGGCGCGCTCGACCGCGCGAGCCACGCGGTGCATCTCGGCAACGCGCGTCGCGCGCTGCCCGGCGACGCGTGGCTGTTCCTGAACATCCTGCCGTCCACCTTCGTCGCCGAAGGCTACGCCGACCAGTTGACGAAGATCGTGCGCGTCGCAGGGCTCGAACCCGAGCGCGTGATTCTGGAGATTCTCGAATCGCATGGCGGCAGCGTCGACGAGATGTCGCGCGCGGCGGCGCGCTATCGCCAGCACGGCTTCCTGATCGCAGTCGACGACTTCGGCGCGGGCCAGTCGAATCTCGACCGGCTGCTGCGGATCCGGCCGGACCTCGTCAAGCTCGACGGCGAGCTGATTCGCGCGACCACGTACGGCACGCAGCAGCCGATCCTGCCGAAACTCGTGTCGCTGCTGCACCAGGCGGGGATGCTGGTGGTCGTCGAAGGCGTCGAGACGGCCGACGAGCTGATTCTCGCGGTCGAGTCGAATGTCGATTTCGCGCAGGGCTATCTGCTAGGGCGGCCCGCGGCAGAGATCGCGCCGCCCGAGTCGGTGCATCGCCAGATCGACGATGCGTTCGACGTGATCGCGCAGGGCCGTGCGCATCAGCATGCGTTGTTCGAATCCGAAATGGAGCCGTACCGGCTCGAACTGCGGCGCGCGGCCGACGGCTTGCGCGCCGGCGCCATGATGGACGACGCGTTCGCGCTGCTCGCCACCTTCGGGCGTTGCATCAGCTGTTTCATCCTCGACGACACCGGCCGCCAGATCGGTCACGAGGTGCGTGGGCCGGCGTGGTGCGAGGACGCCGCGTCGCTGCAGCCGGTCGCGAATCCGCGCGATGCGCGCTGGGATCATCGGCCGTACTTCCGCAATGCGGTGCTGCTGCCCGGCGAGGCGGTCACCAGTAATCCTTATCTGTCGCTCGCGAGCGGGCGGCCGTGCATCGCAGTGACACTTGCCGTGCAGCTGGCGAGCGGGCGCTGTGTGATGGGGGTCGAGCTAGATTGGTCGGCGCGAGGCTTGCCTTGGCCGGCGGGCGAGTAGGGGAAGTGAAAGGCTTTCGCTTCAAAGGCTTTCGCTTCAATACCCGCCTTTGACCTGCGGCGCGCTCACCGCCAGGTCCTTGTACGACGCGGCGAGGTCCGCGGCCGCGCGGCTCAGCAAGCCGGTGTCCGTGCCGACCGCGACGAAGGTCGCGCCCGCCGCCAGATATCCGGCCGCCAGCGCGGGATCAGGGGCGAGCACGCCCGCTGCCTTGCCAGCGGTGCGCACGGTGTCGATGCCGTGGCGAATCGCGTCGCGCACGCGCGCGTCGCCCGGCTTGCCGAGCAATCCCATCGACGCGCTCAGATCCGAGGGCCCGAAAAACACGCCATCGACGCCATCCACATGCGCGATCTCCACGAGATTGTCGAGGCTCTGCACGGTCTCCGCCTGCACGATCACGCACAGTTCGTCGGCGGCGTTGTCCAGATAGTCGGGCACGCGATTCCAGCGCGACGCACGCGCGAGCGCGCTGCCGACGCCGCGAATGCCTTGCGGCGGATAACGGGTGGCCGCGACCGCATCGAGCGCTTGCGCGGCCGTGTCGATCATTGGCAGCAGCAGCGTTTGCGCGCCGATGTCGAGCAACTGCTTGATCAGCGCGGCGTCGCTGCGTACCGGCCGCACGACCGGATGCGACGGATACGCGGCGACCGCCTGCAATTGCGACAGCGTGCTGCGTACGTCGTTCGGTGCGTGCTCGTTGTCGATCAGCAGCCAGTCGAAGCCGGCGGTGGCGAGCAGCTCGGTCACGTAGGCGTCGGCGAGCGCGGCCCACAGGCCGAACTGCGGTCTGCCTTCGGCGAGCGCGCACTTGAAGGGGTTGTTCGGCAAGGACATGTTGATGCGTTCAGATGAAATTCAAACCGATGCCGCCGAGCGGGCCATAGTCGATGTGGAACGTGTCGCCCGCGCGGGCGGGAACCGGGCTCGTGAACGAGCCGCTCAGGATCACGTCGCCCGCATTCAACGATTCGTCATGCGGAGCAATTTTGTTGGCGAGCCACGCGACGCCGGTGGCCGGATGGTTGAGCACCGCCGCCGCGAGCCCGCTTTCCTCGACCGCGCCGTTCTTGTACAGCAGCGCGCCGACCCAGCGCAGGTCGACGTCGAGCGGACGCACCGGCCGGCCGCCGAGCACGACGCCCGCGTTCGCGGCGAAGTCGGAGATCGTGTCATGGACCTTGCGCGGCGCGCGTGTTTCGCGATCGAACTGCTCGATGCGCGCGTCGATGATTTCGACGGCCGGGCTCACGTACGCGGTCGCGTCGAGCACCTCGAACAGCGTGACGCCGGGGCCCTTCAGCGGTTTGTTCAGCACGAACGCGAGTTCCACTTCGACGCGCGGCGCGATGAAGCGATCCACGCGAATGTCCTGGCCGCTTTCGATGAACATGCTGTCGAGCAGGGGCGCGTAGTCCGGTTCGTCGATCTGCGACGAGCGCTGCATCGCGCGCGACGTCAGGCCGATCTTCCTGCCCTTGATTACGTGGCCTTCGGCGAGTTTCAGCTTGACCCACTCGCGTTGTATCGCGTAGCCGTCCAGTACGGTCATCTCTGGATACTGCGCGGAAAAATGGCGCAGCTGCGTGCGGGTCTTTTCCGCGTGATCGAGTTGCGCGGCGAGGTCGCGAATGGTTTGTTCGTCTAGCATGATGATGTCAGCCCTTGAACCGCGCGTGCAGATTGTTGTGCTTCCAGGTGCCCGCTTCGCTGAACTCGTTGATTTCGAGCGACAACGCGAGCCCCTGCCGTTCGAACTCAGTGGCGAAGCGCTGCTTGATCAGCGCGAACAGCGCGTCGCCGGTCGCCTTCTTGACGGCCTCCGGGCGGCCCGCGCCGATCTTCAGATTGGCGTGCAGGAATGCGGCGTCGGGCCGCCCATCGGCGATGCAGTACTGGTCGCAGCGCAGCGCGCGCACGCGGATGCCGCCGAGCGGATAGACGCGCTCGCCGTTATCGCGCTGCGCGTCGAGGCACTGCGCGAGGTCTTTGCATAGATCGCCGAGGCGTTGCGCGTCCGCGAGGTTGGCGCTGTATTCGAGTGTCAAGTGAGGCATGGCGATCCCTTCGCGAGTGTCAGACGGGTAGCGGCGTGACCGGGAAGATCGCGTTGATCTGGCCGGTGCCCGAACTGCCGAAATAAGGCGTGACGACTTCGACCTTGCCGTCGTAACGATCCCAGCCGAGCGCACCGAGCAGCATCGCGGTATCGTGCATGCCGCCTTCGCCCCAACATTTCTCGTTGTAGAGCGGCAGCATGTCGCAGAAGGTCTTCCAGTCGCCGGCTTCCCACATGCGCACCACGCTGCGATCCATCTGTTCGAGGAACGGGCTCCAGACTTTGTGCATGAACTGCTCGGCGGTGCCGTTGTTCGCGAAGTGATGCGACAGCGAGCCGCTCGCGAGAATGGCCACGGTACCGTCGTAGCGTTCTTCGATGGCCTTGCGTACCGCGAGGCCGAAACGCGCGCTGGTCGCGAGGTCGTGCCACATGCACCAGCCCGCCACCGACACCGCCTTGAAGTGCTGATCGCCGTTCATATAGCGCATCGGCACCAGCGTGCCGTATTCGAGCTCGAGCGTGGTCTCGCTGTGCGCGCGGCTTTTCACGCCCATTTCGTTGGCGATGTCCGCGATCAGCTGACCGAGCCCGACATTGCCCGGATACGCGTACGGCATGTTCCTGATGAAATGCGGCAGCTCGTTGCTCGTGTACACGCCTTCGAACTTCGGCGCGCAATTGATGTGGTATTCGCTATTCACTAGCCAGTGCACGTCGAACACGACGATCGTATCGACGCCAAGTTCGCGGCAGCGTCGGCCGATTTCATGGTGTCCGTCGATCGCGGCCTGACGGCAACCCTTGTGCGGACCGTCGAGCTCGGATAAATACAACGACGGCACGTGTGTAACTTTTGCTGCCAACGCGAGTTTGCCCATCGCGGTCTCCAGTGTCGAGCGGAGTTAGAGCGTCAGCTCTTACTCCGGTCCCATGCTTTAGCAATTTCGTTTGACGTCGCGATTAAATGCCCCAGCGCGGAATATGATGCGAGCCGAGCGACACGCAGACGTTCTTTGGTTCGAGGAACACTTCGTGGCTCCACGTCCCGCCTTCACGGCCCACACCCGACGCCTTCGTGCCGCCGAACGGCTGGCGCAGATCGCGCACGTTCTGGCTGTTCACGAAGCACATGCCGGCTTCGACGGCGGCCGCCACGCGCAACGCGCGGCCCGTGTTGTCGGTCCAGAGATAGCTCGACAGACCATACGAAACATCGTTGGCGAGACGGATCGCCTCGGCTTCATCGTCGAACGGAATCAGGCACGCGACCGGTCCGAAGATCTCTTCCTGCGCGATGCGCATACGGTTGTCGACGTCGACGAACACGGTCGGCGTGACGAAATTGCCGTGACGCAAGGCGTCTGGCAACTCGGGCGTATCGAGCCCGCCGCACGCAAGCGTGGCACCCTCCTTCGGGCCGAGTTCGATATAGCTGCGCACTTTGGCGAGATGCCCCTCGCTGATCATTGGGCCGACGATCGTGCTGTCCGCGAGCGGATCGCCCACCGTCAGACGCTTCGCGCGCTCGACGAAGCGCTCGGCAAACCGCGCGTAAATGGAGCGCTGCACGAGAATGCGCGAGCCCGCGGTGCAGCGCTCGCCATTGTTCGAGAAGATCATGAACACCGCGGCGTCGAGCGCGCGTTCGAAGTCGGCGTCGTCGAAGATCACGAACGGCGACTTGCCGCCAAGCTCCATCGAGAACTTCTTCAGGCCCGCGGTTTGCACGATGCGATTGCCGGTCGCGGTCGACCCGGTGAACGACACCGCGCGCACGTCGCGATGCGCGACGAGTGGCTCGCCCGCTTCCTTGCCATAGCCGTGCACGACGTTCAGCACGCCCGCCGGGATGCCCGCTTCGAGCGCGAGCTTGCCGAGCATCGAGGCGCTCAGCGGCGACAGCTCGCTCATCTTCAGCACAGCGGTGTTGCCGAACGCGAGGCAGGGCGCCACCTTCCAGGTGGCCGTCATGAACGGCACGTTCCACGGCGAGATCAGCGCGCACACGCCGACCGGATGAAACAGCGTGTAGTTCAGATGCGAGTCGGTCGGGTAGGTGTGGCCGTCGACGCGCGTGCACATCTCGGCGAAATAGCTGAAGTTGTCGGCCGCGCGCGGCACCAGTTGCTTGCGCGTCTGCGAGATCGTCTGGCCGGTGTCCTTCGTTTCGGTCTCCGAGATTTCGGGCACGTGCTTCGTGATCAGCTCGCCGAGTTTGCGGATCAGCTTCGCGCGTTCCGCGGCGGGTTTCGCGGCCCAGGCGGGGAAGGCGCCTTTGGCCGCTTGCACGGCCGCATCGATCTCCTGCGCGCCGCCGCGTGCGACCTCGGCGAGCACTTCCTGGGTGGCCGGATTGACGGTTTCGAAATAGTCGCTCGAGGTGCACGCCTCGCCGTTGATCAGATGGTCGATCGGCATTGCCTTGTCCTTTCGCTGTTCGGTGGGTTTTTGCTGTCGATCAGGCGCGGCCGAAGTCCGCGTCCGAGGCGATCGTGTTGACGAGACGGCCGAGGCCGTCGATTTCGCAGACGACTTCGTCGCCCGTGTTGACGTTGACGACGCCTTCGGGCGTGCCGGTCAGGATCACGTCGCCGGGCGCGAGCGTCATGAAGCCGCTCAGGTATTCGATCAGTGCGCGGATGCCCGTGACGAGATCGCGCGTATTGCCGCATTGCTGACGCGTGCCGTTGACGAACGTGCGCAGCTCGAGCTGCGTGACGTCGGCGATGTCGGCGGCGTCGACGAACCAGGGGCCGAGCACCGTGCCGCCGTCGCGATTCTTCGCGCGCAGATTCGGGCGATAGTAGTTTTCGAGGTAGTCGCGAATCGCGTAGTCGTTCGCGATCATGTAGCCCGCCACGTGCTGCATGGCGTCTTCACGCGCGACGTTTTGCGCGGTTCGCCCGATCACGACCGCGAGCTCGCACTCGTAGTGCATGAACGTGACATCGGCGGGGCGACGCGTGACGCCGCGATGGCCGAGCACCGTGCCGGGCCCCTTCAGAAACACCAGCGGTTCTTCCTGTTTGCTGAACTGCAATTCCTTCGCGTGCTCGGCGTAGTTCAGGCCGAGCGCGAAGATCGTGCCGACTTCGATCGGCGCAAGCCAGACCACTTCGTCCTCGCGACGCACGCGGCCGTCGGCGAGGCGGACACCCTGTTCGTGCGGATACGCTTCGTGAAACGCTCCCGCATAGGCGACGCGGCCGCGCATCATGACGGTTCTCCGTTTCGTTGATCCATGCCGATGAACGATATGGTCAAGGGCGGCAGCGTGCCGATCGACAGCGTGGCCGTATCGCCGACGTGCGCGACCGGCGAGCCGTGCCGGACGCCGAGCGTGAGCACGTCGCCCGCGTTCAGCGTCATGAAATCGGTGACGTCGACGAGCAATTGCGCGACGTTGCGCACCGACGTTGCGGTGCTTGCCGTGAACGGTTCGGCGCGGTTCAGCGAGACGGCGATGTCGAGCCGATCCGGCGCGGCGACGTGGCGCGCGGCGACGAGCGCCGGTCCGATCACGCAGAAGCCGTCGCATGCGTGCAGTCGCACGTTCGGGCGATACACGTTGGTATGCGGCACGCTCAGATCGCCGACCAGCGTATAGCCGGCGATGTAGTCCGCCGCGCGCTCGACGCCGACGCGCGTCGCGGTACGGCCGATCACGATGCCGAGTGACGCGCCAACCTCGACGCCGAGCGTGTTATCCGGCACGACCACGCGCGCCCGATGCCCGGCCAGCGTGTTGCGCGGCTTCAGATACAGAATCGGCGCTTTCGGCGGTGCCTTGTACGGTGCCGCATGCAGTGCGTCGCCCAGCGCGTTCAAGGCGGCGCGATCGTTCAGCAGGGTGCCGTACACGGCGCCGCTGACCGGCGCGCGACACGCAACGCCGCGTGCCAGCAACGCGGCCGCGGTGTGCGCGTCCACGTCGCGAGGCAGCGCGTCGCCTTCGGGATGCAGCAGATGATCGGCAAGGGCAAACATAAATGCGCAGCCTCGTGGCGAAAGTTTTGCGAAAACACTAAGATGTTAGTAGTATCTCGCTTGATATCATCGACGGTCAATAGGCTGCCGGATGATCGCGGGTTTTCCCGTAAGCTTCGACAGCTGTTTTTTTCTGATTCCTTGCCGCCATGTCCGCTGCGTCCACCCGAGTTTTGCACCGCAATTTGCCAATGCTGTTGTTACGCGCCCGCGAAAAAATGATGGAGCGTTTTCGTCCGTTGATCACCGCGCATGGACTCACCGAGCAGCAATGGCGAGTGATTCGCGCGCTCAACGAGCACGGCCCGATGGAGCCGCGCCACATCTCCGACATCTGCACGATTTCGAGCCCGAGCATGGCCGGCGTGCTCGCGCGCATGGAGAGCATGGAACTCGTGACGAAAGAACGTTTCGCTGAGGATCAGCGGCGCGTGCTCGTGTCGCTGACCGATACGAGCGTCGAACTGGTGCGCGTGATTTCGAAGGATCTAGAGGCGCACTATCGCGAGCTCGAGCGCAAGGTGGGACCGGAGATCGTCGAGCGCGTGTATCGCGCGGTCGACGATCTGTTGGCGGGGTTGTCGGAAGAGGATGAGTGACGCGCTGACTTACCAGCCGTAAAATCGTTGCCATTCGACGCTGCTGCCGTCCGGCGCAACCGCGTGATACTCGGGGAACTGCGCGCCGGTCGCACAAGCGTGGTTCGGCAGGATGCGCAGTTTCATACCGATCGGAAAGCGCTGCGCGATGTCGTCGGTCTGTGCATCGGCTCGCGCATCGGCCGGAACCGCCGCAAGAATCCCATGCTCCTGATTGGCGCCGCTCACGACATAGTCCGGCAGCAACGTGCCATTGAGCAAACACGGCTGCCCATAGCCGAAATCGTGCGACTGCCGCGACGTACCGCGATCACGGCTTAGCGCCATCCAACCCGCGTCGAGAATCGCCCAGCCTTTGTCTTCCTGATGACCGATCACGGTCGCGAGTACGCTAAGCGCGATGTCGTCGAGCGTGCAAACGCCCACGTTGTGCATGACCAGATCGAACAGCACGTAGACGCCGGCCCGCACCTCGGTGACGCCGTCGAGATGCCGCGCGGCGAGCGCGGTCGGCGTCGAACCGACGCTGACGGCCGGGCATTCGATGCCCGCTTCGCGCAACCGCTCGGCGGCGCGCACGCAGCCCGCGCGCTCCTGCTCCGCGAGCGCGGCGAGCGCCTCAGGCGTATTCAACTCGTAGCTCGAACCCGCATGGGTCATCACGCCGCCGACTTTCACGCCGTTCTCGTGCAGAATCCGCCCGACGTCGAGCAGCGTCTGCTGTTCGGGCTGGATGCCCGAGCGATGTCCGTCCGTATCGACCTCGATCCAGACCTCGAACGTTTCGCCGTGCTGGTCGCCGAACGCGGTGATCGCCGTGGCGGCGGTCGGATTGTCGACCACGAGCTTCAGTTCGCAGCCCTGGCGGCGCAGCGCGAGCGCGCGCGGCAGCTTCGACGGAACCATGCTGACGGCGTACAGGATGTCGTCGACGCCGGCCGCGAAGAACGCTTCCGCTTCCTTCAGCGTCGACACCGTAATGCCGCGCGCGCCGGCGGCGATCTGCGCGCGCACGACGTCGATGCACTTGGTGGTCTTCACGTGTGGCCGGAACGCGACGCCGAGCGCATTCATCCGCCCCTGCATCCGCGCGATGTTCTTCTGCATCCGCGCGACGTCGATCAGCGCGGCCGGGGTTTCGATCTGTTCGAGTTTCATGTTTGCACCTGAGGAGCGGGGTGAGGTTGGAGATTCAGTGACGACGATCGCGGCCAAAGCCTGCGAGCCACGGCACCAGCCCATCGAGCGATGCCGCTTCGACCTCGGGCGCCTGCGCTCCTCTGACGAGCGGCAGGCCGACGTGGTTGTGCCAGTAGGTCCGCAAGCCGACGGCCGCGGTGCCGAACATGTCATAGCTCGAGCCGGCGACGAAGGCGGCGCGGCGCGGCTCGACGCCGAGCTTGTCGAGTGCGAGGCGGTACGGTTGCGGGTCCGGCTTGTAGACGCCGGCTTCCTCGGCGGTCACGATCGCGTCCCAGCGCACGGGCAAGAGCGCGGCCGCCTGCGAGCCGAGCCGCGTCGAGCAATTGGTGACGACCGCGAGCTTGCAGTGCGGCGCGAGCGCGCGCAACGCACCGAGCGCGCCGGGCCACGGCGTCAGGTTCAGCCAGTTCGCCTGGAGCGCGTTCGCGGCCGATTCGGACAAACCGACTTGCGTGGCGGCCTCGCGCACCAGTTGTTCGTAGGGAACGTAGCGGCCGCAGCCGTATGTCAGACGCAGATAGGCGGCACGCCATGCGCGGCCCGCTTCGTCGGAGCCTGCCGCACGGTTCCATGAGGTCCACGAGTCGAGCAGGGCGGTTAGCAGGTCGAACAGGACCGCGTCGGGGTAGGCGGGGGTGTCGGTGGAATGGGCGGCGGCAGTCATGATTGCATGGGGCCGGCTGTTGAGGATGAGTCAATTATAGGTTTTCGATAGTACTTCGGCGTTCAGATAGGTTGACTGTTAGATTCAGATGGACTGAATCACTGCCGCCACGGTGGCAACGGCCTGAAGCGGCCTTGCAGATACTGCATGAAATGGCGCGTGCGCGCGGGCAGTCCCGCCCGCGGATGCGTGAGCGCGATCACGTTCGCGTCCGGCGCTTTCCAGCCCGGCAGCAGACGCACGAGTTTGCCCTTCGCAAGATCCTCGGCGACGTCCCATTCGGAGCGCAGAATCACGCCGCGTCCCTCGCAGGCCCATTGGCGGATCACGTCACCGTCGTTGCAACTCAGATGCGCGGACACGCGCACGCCGCGGCGCGTGCGGCCCTTGCTGAACTGCCACAGTGACACGTCCTCATTGTTTTCGCGCAGCACGATGCATGGCAGCCGGCTCAACGCATCCGGCGATTCGGGCTGGCCGATTCGCCTGACGAGCGCGGGCGCCGCACAGACGAAGCGCGCGTTCGGCGCGATCATATAGCCGACCAGGTTCGACGGCGGCAGCTCGCCGATATGCACGACGATATCGAAGCGATCGAGCGTTTCGGTCAAGGGCCGGTCGGACAGCGTCAGCGCGACGTCGATGTCGGGGTTCTGCTGCTGGAACTCGCCGATCAGCGGCGCCAGATGGCGTCGTCCGAAACCGAGCGGCGCATTGATCTTCAGCGTGCCGACGAGGCCGCCGCGGCGCGTTTGCAGATCGTCGAACAACGCGTCGAACTGTTCGATCAGTTCGGCGCCGCGCTCGCACAGCAGCAGGCCTTCGTCGGTGAATTGCAGGCGGCGCGCGCTGCGGTTCACGAGCTGCATGCCGAGCTTCTTTTCGAGTTGCTGCAGGCGCTGCGTGACCGCCGACGGCGACAGCGCGAGTCGGCGCGCGGCGGCGATCAGGCTGCCGCTCGCGCGCAGCGTGAGTAGGAAGCGGATATCGGCCGAATCGTTCATGGATGCGAGCTGGGTGCAATGGCGGGAGCGGGGAATCTCGCAGCATAATGCGTCCGGATCGATCACAGGGTAAAGTGGCGCTTCCAGTCTATTGATCCAATCATTGGAAGAGAAGTCCCATGCCGTTGCCTCATGAGTCGTCCGCGTACGACGCCACGCCCAATACTCCACTGAAACAGGCGGTTTTTCTGCACACGGGCTGGCGCAGCGCGGGCACGTGGGTGTGGTCGCGGCTGCGCGAACACGAGCGCGCGGCCGGTTTTTACGAGCCGCTCAGCAATGTGCTCGCCGATCTCAAACCCGCCGACGTGCCCGCCTCGCGGCCGACCTTGACCTCGGGGCACCCGCCGCTCGCCGCACCATACTTCGACGAATACCGCCCGTTTCTGCGCGAAGATGCGCGCGGCGTGGCGGGTTACGACCGGCGCTTCAGCATCGATCGCTTTACGCGCGATCCCGATGCGACATTCCCGTCACTGCAGGCCTATCTGCGTGCGCTGAGCGAGCACACGATCGAGCAGGGCCGCGTGCCCGTCTTCAAGTTTTGCCGCACGGGCGGTCGTCTGCCGTGGCTGAAGCGCGCGTTTGCCGAGGCGCTGCACGTGGGCGTGCTGCGCAATCCCGCATCGCAGTTCGCATCGGGTTGGATGCTGCGGCAGCAGTGGAGCAATGCATTCTTTGTCGCCGCGCCGTTTCGCGTGCTCGGTCTGAATCAGATGGACCCGCTGGTGCGCGAAGCGATCGGCGTGTGCGGCGTACGCCTGCCGCCGCTACCGTCGATGCCCGATGACGCGTATGCCGTCGCCTGCGAGCAATTCGCGCGCACGGTGGACAGCGACAACGCGTATCGCGCGTTCATTGCGTTGTGGATCCTCTGCGCGCTGCGCATGGGCGAGGGCGTCGATTTGCTGATCGATATGGAGCGGCTCGGCGAGTCGCGCGACTACGCGGCCGGTCTGCGCGCCGCGTTCGACGCGCAATGCGGCTTGTCGCCCGACTTCACGAGCGCGCGCGATCTGGTCGAGGAAACGCGCCGCGGCGCGGCGCGTATGACGGGCATCGACGGCGGCGCGTTGCGCGCCGTGCATTCCGCCGCGCTTAAATTCCTGAAGGCGCAGGCGGGCATCGACGCGGCCTTCGTCGAGGCGGTGCGCCAGAAGATGGTGCTGGCCAACGAGTTGACCGAAACATGGCGCTAGCCGTGCGAGGCCAGCGCCGCGCGGCGCGTTCCCGTCGCTAGCCCGCCGCCGATACCGCCGCGCGCAGCCCGAGCAGATAGCTGTCCACGCCGAAACCGCAAATCTGTCCTTTGACGATCTCCGCGAACACCGACTGATGCCGGAACGCTTCGCGCGGTCCGCGGCTTTGGCGTAGGTCTTCAGGCGCATCGTCGGTACCGCGAGCGAGCCGAACGTGCCCCCGCCGGCGACGGCGATCCGGGTGCGGTTCATGAGCGGGTTCCCTGAAAGTCCTGATCAAGACGCGTTAAAGGGCAAGCGGGCTCAAGCAGCGGCCTTTTTCGCGTCGGCCATGCTCTGCGCGCGCATTGCGTCGTAGCTGAGCTTGTCGAGCGGCACGACGTTCTTTGCGCCGAGGTCGCCAAGCCGCACACGGAAGTTCTCACGCGCGCTCCATGCGGCGATCGCGCAGACGATCGTGATGGCGAACGTGATCGCGCCGATCGTCAGCGGCACGTTGTGCGATCCCGGCGGCGCGACGTAGGCGAACAGCGCCGGCAGCAGCGCGGTGATCGTCGTGCCGATGTTCTGGCCGATCGCCATCGCGGAGACGCGCGAACGGGTCGGGAACAGTTCCGGATAGAAGCTCGGGAAGATCGCGTTGTAGCCTTGATAGATGACGCCCCACATCAGGATCGACATCACCATCGCAAGCGGCACGTTGTGGATGCTGATCGCGTACAGATACGCGAAAGACAGCACCCCTGCGCCGAGCGAGCCGACGATGATCGGCAGACGCCGCCCGATCCGGTCGGACAGATTGCCCACGTACGGAATCACCAGCACCGCGACGATGTTGCCGATCACCGGAATCCACAGATACAGGCTCTTCGAAAAGCCGATGCCGTACGACGGCTGCACCGCGTACGCCGCGCCGAAGATCGTCGCGACGACCGGGATCACGTTCATCAGCGAGCACAGCACGACGCGCAGCATGTCGTCCCAGTTGTACTTGAACGCTTCGACGATCGGCGAGCGCGGCACGCCGCCGCTCGCGTCCTCCTTCTCGAACGCGGGTGTTTCGTGGACCTCGCGGCGGATGATGTACCCGGCGATCAGCACGACCGCGCTGAGCAGGAACGGAATGCGCCAGCCCCACGCATTGAACGAGGCGTCGTTCATGAAATAGGCGAGCGGCAGGAAGACCGCGGCGGCCAGAATCTGGCCGGCCTGCACGCCTTGCAGCGTGAAGCTCGCGTAAAAGCCGCGTCGCCCGAATGGCGCGTGTTCGAGGATCATCGAACTGGCGCCCGAGATTTCACCAGCGACCGCGAAACCCTGGATCAGTCGCAGCACGACGAGCAGCACCGGCGCGAGAAAGCCGACGTGCTGATAGGTCGGCAGCAGACCGACCGCCATCGTCGACAGACCCATCAGGAACATGCAGACGAGCAGTACGTTCTTGCGCCCGTGTGTATCGCCCCAGTGCCCGAGCACGACCGCGCCGATCGGCCGCGCGACGTAGCCGACGCCGTAGGTTGCGAGCGATGCGACGATCGCGATCTTGGGATTACCGGAAGGGAAGAACAGCTGAGGAAAGATCAGGGCGGCGGCCTGCGCATAGATGAAGAAATCGTAGTACTCGAGTGCCGAGCCGATCCAGCCGCTGGCGGTAGCCTTGCGCGCCTGCGAGCCATGCCCGCTGCTTGCCGATGCGTTCGTTTGCATGACGCCTCCTGAATGGGAAATGTTTTTGTCAGCTTCTACGGCTGAATCATTGGCGCCTTTAAACGGGCGCCGCGCAAGCCAGGATTTTCCTGGTCTCGTTGCCGCGGTGCGGCACAACGGGATGGATCGACGCGTGTCACGAGCTGGCGCGGCGCACTCCGGGTTAACCACGGCCTGAGTGCGCCGGGCATTGCATTCAAACCGGCTTCAAGCGACTGCCCCTTGCCCCACTGTTTCGCGGCCGCGACGACCGCTTCGGGGTCTGGCGCCTGAGCGGGCCGCATGGCGAAAGGAGCGCGAAGGTGACGGGCACGGTCGCGTCGAATCTGAGCGACATCGTCGTGCAGTGGGCGAAGGCGGGATACGGGAGTATGGGCGGTGACGGCCGAGCGCTTGTCGTCGTCGGCGCGGATTCAGGTGTGCATCGAGTTTCTCAGGGAGCAGCTGACGCACGGACCGTGTGAACTGGCGACGCGCGGCGTGGGCGGACGCTGAGCTGCGCCTGCCTGGATCCGGTGCTCACACGCTTGCGCTTTTACACGCTCGAAGCCGTATCCTCTTCCACCTCGTCCAGCTCGCTACGCTGAACCGTCGTTACGGAGTCGGGAATGACCGTGGTGGCCGTGACGGGCCGCGGATCTTCGATGCTGTAACGCAGGCGCCAGCCTTCGCGATAGAAACGCAGTTGCCGGTATCGCATCAGATAGACCAGTCCGACGAGCGCGGCGCCGAAGCCCGATGCAGCGCCGACGCCGAGCGCCCAGCGCGGCCCGAAACGGTCGGCGACCCAGCCGACCACCGGCGCGCCGAGCGGTGTGCCGCCGAGCGCGATCGCGAGCAGGATCGCGATCACGCGGCCGCGCATGGCCGGTTCGGTGGTCAGTTGCACGAGGCTATTGGTCGAGGTGGTGAAGGTCTGCGTCGACACGCCGATCGCGATCAGCACGATGCCGAACAGCACGTAGTTCGGCATCAGCGCAGCCGCCGTGCAGCCGACGCCGAACATCGCGCCGGCGCCGAGCAGCAACCCCATGGTGGGCCGCGCGCGGCGCGCGGCGAGCAGAGCGCCGGTGACCGAGCCAATCGCCATTGTCGAGCTGAGCACGCCGTACTCGCCCGCGCCCGCACGGAACGCGGTGACGGACATCGTCGAGATGAAGATCGGGAAGTTCAGGCCGAAGGTGCCGATCAGGAACAGCATCAGGAGCGCTGCCTTCAGATCGGGGCGTGTCCAGACATATTTGAAGCCTTCGACGAAGCTGCCGCGCGAGCGCACATTGCGCGGCTTGATATGTAACTGGTCCAGCCGCAGCATGCGCAGTGCACCGAGCACGGCGACGAACGAAAGCGCGTTGATCAGAAACACCCAGCCACTGCCCACCGACGCGATCAACAGACCCGCGACCGCTGGCCCGAGCATGCGCGCGGCGTTGAACGACGTGGAGTTCAGCGCGACGGCATTCGCGAGATCGCGTTCGCCGACGAGGTCGGATACGAAGGTTTGGCGTGCGGGGGAATCGAACGCGGTCACGCAGCCGAGCAGGCCCGCGAATACGTAGACCTGCCATAGCTGCACGAGCCCCGTGACCGTGAGCAGACCGAGCGCGAGCGCCAGCGTACCCATTGCCGCCTGGGTCGCGAACAGCAGCTTGCGGCGGTCGAAGTGATCGGCCGCGTAGCCGGTGAGCGGCAGCAACAGCATCTGCGGTCCGAACTGCAGCGACATCACGATGCCCACCGCCGTCGCGTTGTGATGCGTAAGCTCGGTGAGCACGAGCCAGTCCTGCGCCGTGCGCTGCATCCATGTGCCGATGTTCGAGACGATCGCGCCGCTCGCCCAGACACGATAGTTGAATATGCGCAGCGAACGGAACGTGGTGCTCACGGCAGGGGTTTCCTCAACGCGGGGTGGGCCGCATGCGGGTAGCGGACCGCTTCAATTCAGGCTTTAAGCACGCGAACGTTCGAGCAGATCGAGCACTTCCCGCGTCGTGCCGGTTTCGCCGAGGCGCGGGAAGATGCGCGTGATGCTGTTGGTGTGCGCGTCGGCGTTCAGATCGGTCATCGCGTCGACGACGAGCGCGACGTTCAGGCCCGCCTCGCTCGCGAAGCGCGCGGTCGATTCGACGCCGATGCTGGTCGCGACACCGACGAGCACCACTTGCGTGACGCCTTGCTGTTGCAGATACGCGGCCAGGTCCGTGTTCGTGAAGGCGCCCCACGTGCGCTTCGTGACCAGATGGTCCGACGGCTGCTGCTTCAGTTCGGGCAGAAGGTCGGCGAAGCCGGGCGGGAAGTCGGCGGAGTGGCGACCCTGGTCGGTGCGGCCCGGTGCGCCGGCGGTGACGTTCACGAGCACGACGGGCAGGCCGTGGCGGCGGAACGCATCGAGCAGCGTAACCGAGCGTTCGACGATTTCGCTGGCCGGATGGGGGGCGGTGGGCAGCGCGACGATGCCGCGCTGCAGGTCGACGACGACCAGTGCGGTTTTGGCGTCGAGAGTCGTGAGTGCCATGAAGTGCTCCTGCGAGTGGCGAGACGCGTGTGCGCGAATCGCGAGTTACAAATCGACGAGGCGTTTCAGCAGATCGACGCCCGTCGCGAGTTGTTGCTGTTCGGCTGCCGTGAAACGCGTTTGAATCGTGCGGTACAGCCAGTCTTCGCGTGCCGCGCGGCTTGCCTTGACCTTCTTGCGAAAGGAGGGTGTCAGCGACAGAACCGTCTGCCGTCCATCGTTAGGATCGGGCGTGCCGCTGACGAGCCCCGCGGCTTTCAGTACCGCGAGCGTTTCTCCCATCGACTGCGGCCGCATGCCGTGCGCACGCGCGAGCGAGGTGACGGTGGCCGGGCCTTCGCGTTCCAGCAAGTTCAGCACCTGCACCTGCGACGGCGTGAAGTCGCCGACATGCGATTCTTCGCGCAGACGCCGGCGCAGCTTGCTCGCCAATACGCGCAGATCTTCGGCGAGCGTATGAAGGTCTTCCGGCGTAACTGAGGGAGGGGATTGGGTCATGCGGTGAACTCGTGCGATGTCATGATGTGAAGGTTTCCTGATAAGGTTACCTTCGTATCTCGCTCGGGTCAAGTTTTGAGGTGGCGGGAGGCCGTACGCCGGGTCGTCGCCGCGATGGCCTCAGCGCGCCCGCACGCGCCGGTTGAAAAAGCGCCATACCGCTCCGCCGACGAGCATCGCACCGCCGAGCGCGAGGCCTAGCAACACCAGCGAACTCAGATGCTCGCGCACCACCGGCACGTTGCCGAACAGATAGCCGCCCGCGATCAGCGAGACGACCCACAGCGCCGCGCCGGCGGTGACGAACGTGACGAAGCGCGAGAACGTCATGCGCGACACGCCCGCGGCGAACGGTGCGAACGTGCGCACCACGGCGATGTACGGTGACAGCAGGAAGGTCAGGCGGCCGCGCGTCTCGCTGAACACGTGGGCGCGGCGCAGCGCATCGCGATTGAGCCAGTAGTAGTTGCGGGTATAGACCTTGTCGCCGACCGCATGGCCGATCGCGTACCCGACGCTGCTGCCGGCCACCGTCGCGACGAACAGCACGGGCGCGATGACCCACACGTTCAATGCGCCGGTGGCCGCGAGCGCGCCGCAGATGAAGATCAGCGGATCGCCGGGCAGAAAGAACAGCGGCAGAAAACCGTATTCGACGAACACGACGACAAACAGCAGTGCGTAGATTGCCGTGCCGAACTGCACGATCAGCGCGCTCAGGTGCTGGTCGAGGTGCAGCGCGATCTGCAGCACGTTCATCAGGTTCATCTTGGCGTGGCCTCGGGTGGCGTTCGGATGTGATGAGTGTAGTCCCGCGAGCGTGCGTGCAGGGCGCCTGCGCGAGTTTATGCCATATGCCGCTTGTCGATGTTGCGGTGCCGATGTCAAACTCGGGCGGTCTTCATCGGACGCAACGCCATGTCGCACGATTCCGCCATCACCTTCCGTTTTGCCGCTTTGCACGATGCCGAAACGATTCGTGCCATCGAATTCGAAGCGGGCCAGCGTTTCGTCAGCGTCGGCATGACCGGGATTGCCGACGCGCCGCCCATGGCGCGCGAGGTCGTCGAGCGCAAGATCGAAGCGCGCGAGATCATCGTCGCGCTGGACCAGCAGACGATCTGCGCGGGCTTCGTGATGTTCGAGCCGCAGCCGACGCGCATCTACGTTCAGGAACTCGATGTGCTGAGCTCGCACGCGGGCAGGCGCATCGGCGCGGCATTGATCGAAGAGGTCGCGCGAATCGCGCGCGCGCGACAAGTGACGCAGCTGGTGCTGTCGACGTATCGCGACGTGCCGTGGAATGCGCCGTATTACCGGCGGCTCGGGTTTCGCGATCTCGACACGTCGGAGCTCGACGCGGCGTTGCTCGCGCGGCGCGACGCGCATATCGCGCGCGGACTCGATGAATCGAAACGGGTGTTTATGCGGCGCGAGCTTGTCTAGCGCACCAAAAGCGGCGGGCGTGACTGGAATTCAGTCACGCCCGCCGCTTTGTCATTTCATACAGCGGACATGAGCCCGCTGTCGCTACCGATTACACCGTTTCGAGCGCCGGATAATCGGTGTAGCCGACTTCGCCGCGCGCATAGTACGTCGCCGGGACCGGCTTGTTCAGCGGCGCATCTTCAGCGAAGCGGCGCACCAGATCCGGATTCGCGATGAACAGCTGACCCCAGGCCACCGCATCCGCTTCACCGGAGTCAAGCACCTGCTGCGCGCTTTCCCTGGTGAACTTCTCATTCGCGATATACGGGCCGCCGAACGCTTCCTTCAACTGCGGGCCGAGGCGGTCGTCGCCGAGCGCTTCACGTGCCGCGATAAACGCGATCTTGCGCTTGCCGAGTTCGCGCGCGACATAGCCGAACGTTGCGGCCGGATCGGAATCGCCCATCGTGTGCGCGTCGCGGCGCGGCGCGAGATGCACGCCGACGCGGTTTGCGCCCCACACGCTGATGCACGCGTCGGTGACTTCGAGCAGCAGACGCGCGCGGTTTTCGATCGGGCCGCCGTAGGCATCGGTACGCTTGTTGGTGCTGTCCTGCAGGAACTGGTCGAGCAGATAGCCGTTCGCGCCGTGCACTTCGACGCCATCGAAGCCCGCGGCCTTGGCGTTTTCCGCGCCCTTGCGGAACGCTTCGACGACACCGGCGATTTCATCGAGCTCGAGCGCGCGCGGCGTCACGAACGGACGCTCGGGACGCACGAGGCTCACGTGACCACCCGCCGCGATCGCGCTCGGCGCGACCGGCAGCTCGCCGTTCAGGAACACCGGATCCGAAATACGGCCGACGTGCCAGAGCTGCAAGAAGATCTTGCCGCCCGCGTCGTGCACGGCCTGCGTGACGAGCTTCCAGCCTTCGACCTGCTCCTGCGACCAGATGCCCGGCGTTTCGGCGTAGCCGACGCCTTGCGGCGTGACCGATGTCGCTTCGCTGAGGATCAGACCGGCGCTCGCGCGCTCGGCGTAGTAGCGCGCCATCAACGCGTTCGGCACGCGGATTTCCTCGGCGCGCTGACGCGTGAGCGGCGCCATGATGATGCGGTTCGGCAGCGTGATATCGCCAATTTGCAGCGGATCGAAAAGAGTCGGCATAAGAGTTCACCTTTGGCGGCGGGCAAGGCCCGAGCCTCAAAAAACTGCGTGAAAAAGGAAGCGCGGCGATGCGAATGCGGCGCTCAGAGCTTCGCGTTCATGTATTCGAGGAACGCCTGAATGACGGGCTCGTTGCGTTTGAAAAACACCCATTGACCAACCCGTTTCGACGTGACGAGCCCCGCGCGCTGCAACGCGGCCAGGTGCGCCGACACGGTGGACTGCGACAGACCACAGCGCGAGTCGATCTTGCCCGCGCACACGCCGTGGTCGAGCGGCAACTCCTGATCGGCAAAATGCGCGTGCGGCTCACGCAGCCAGCCGAGAATCTCCCGGCGGACCGGGTTGGCCAGCGCTTTGTGGATCGCGTCGAAATCGGGCGTCATGTGGATGGTTTTCAGGTGATTCGGCAACCGGCACGCCGCATGGCGTGCGCGACATGCATCGCTACAGAACGAATCATATATCGGAATTTAACGATATGGGTGAAAACACTACTGCGGGTGGGGCGATAGGTATCGACATACAAAAAGTCCGCATTTTCGGAGCAACGCTCTAAACTGCGCTTGACGTGACTCCACACTTGCGCATCTGGATTGCTGTTCGTACGTCAACTCTTTCGTCGACTCTGCGTCCGGAACTCAGTAGGCGACATCGAGAGCTCTTTACGGAAAAGTTTCGACAGTCTCTCTCCGTTGCTAAGACCGGTTCTACGAGCGATCTTGTCCACCGGAAGATCGCTGTTGGCGAGCAGCTTGCACGTAAGATCGAGCCGCGCACCAAGAAGGTACTTTGAAGGCGTAACACCGAGCTCCCGTTTGAACAGACGCAGGAAATTGCGCTCACTCATCGAAGACGTGCGCGCCGCATCGCCCACCGATATGGGCTTCGCGCAGTTCTGGACGATCCAACGCGCCGACGCACGTGCTTTCTCGGCGAGCGTCTTTGCATCCATCTCTTCGAACGCGGGGGCCAATGTACGCCCGCCATCCGAACCGAGACGGTCCGCCACGCGCGCGGCCAACTCCGCTCCCAGATCCGTCTTGAGCAGTGCGAGCGAGGTCACCAAGGCCTGATCGCGATCATGCTCCGCAGCGCTCGCGGATAACGATCGGAGACGGATATCATGCTTCATCGAAGGCCAATCGCACCGCGCCACGCCGGCAGCCGACAAAACCATGTGCCCATTCCCGATCGCGGTGACACTGACGCCTCTTGCACAAACCAGTCGCAACAGATCAATGAGGTTGTCGTCGACGGAGGCGTGCGCGACACCACTTCCGCTGGGAATGAAGAGGTTGTCGAGACGATCGAAATCGCGCGTGGAAAAATGCTCTGTCCAAACCATCATCGATGACGAGCACGCAACCCCTCCACCGCCAGCCGAGATGAGGTTCACGCGATATGTCACGGAATGATTCGAACTTTGAGATTGTAATTCATTAGCGACATGCAGAGCTTCGGCGAGCGTACCGGCGTCCAGCAACGAAAATCCGTCATACAAAATAATCGCCACGTGCTTCACGATTGTCGAACACTGAACAGACCGAATGTCCTGTCTCGGACAATCAAGCGGTGCTAGCGCGTCAGATAAGGTTGGCGTCATGCGGCCTCCAGTTCGGCAGGTTTCTATTGGTCACACGGAAAGACGACAGGATTTCCATGTGTCGTCGGACTTTGATTCTCTCGTTTTCAGATTTATTCTCGCCGGTTTAATCGACAAGGTTTCAGGCGAGAAAAATACGTTGCCGAAGGGCGGTGGTGCAAGCCCGGCATCCAGGTTGCGGCGCGCGATAAAAACGACTGTCAGCGGAAAATGCAGCGGCCTTGCCTCAATGTCGAGATGCAAGGTGTCCGCTTCAAAATAGCGGAGGCGTCACTGCAATATGGGCAGCAACCCCGGTAATCAGAAATAAAATAGTAATAACAAGCATCGACTTCCCGTTTCGTATAACGATATCGGGATTCCCATATATCGGTATTCCTGGTTCAAGTGTATTCTTCATATATTAGACTTTGAAGATAAACTGGCGAGATAATGAGGAGGTATGCCACGTAAATATCGTTACACGCCATAACTTACCGCGTGAAAAAAAATCCCACCAATTACTTTCAACGTTTATCGGCCGGACAGGGCTAAGTTTTGACTTAATGAAACTACGGCGCGTTCAACTGGCCGCCTACCTTGGTGAATTAGTAGGGAAGGTCTGCAAAAGTCTTGGTATTGACGTCTGGGTGGACGAAAAGCGCTGCAAGGCGAAGCCGCTCCAGATCTAGTCCCGGCTAATACATCTGATTGAATCATTCATGCCCATGGCTTCACCGAGTCTCGTGACCGCAACCATACAAATCCGGTCTCCGGCCTCTTCAAGCGTGATGGTCTGTTCTTTGTAGGCCAGTGCGATCGCCTCCACTGCACGCATAAAGAACTCCGACTCCTCATCCGTCCAGTCTACGGGAAGGTCAGCACTAAGCCCTTCTGAATTCATCCCTGCCTCCTTACGATACCTTGTGAGGCTTACGAAGCAAGCTGGATCTCGCTCATTTGCGCTAGCACCGGATCCGAAGACTGTTAAGTGGGCCTACGTCGTCGCGCGGTCTCCGAGGTCTCGTTTGCCGAGAACTGAGCTGCGAAGCCGTGCCTCAAACTGGAGAAGAATCGTTTCTTTCGAGAAATTGGATGCGGCGTATTGCCGTCCGAGGGTGCCAAGGCGCTCACGAAGCGACGGGTCGTCGGCGAGACGAAGGATGGCGTGTGACAATGCCGTGAAAGAGCCGGGCTCGACTGCGACGCCGACCGAGTTGATGACGCTCCATAACTCGGTACCTTCATTCGCAGTCGCAATTACCGGTCGGCTGCTCGACAGCATTGGGCCAAGCTTCGAAGGCATGACGAGATCCGCGGCGCCCGCAAGCTGCGGAAGGACGTGTATGTCCGCAAGCGATAGCAATTCATTGAACCGCTCTTTAGGTTGCAGCCCGAGAAACTTGACGTTCGGTACGTCACGGGCCTTTTCGAGCAGGACATCTTTTGCTGGTCCAGCGCCACAGATCAGGAACATGATGTCCGCGCGCCACGTGAGAAGCTTTGCAGCGTCGACAATGATTTCCAGACCTTGCTTAAGTCCGAGATTGCCTGAGTAGAGGACGACCAGCGCTCCGTGGCCGATGGTGAGCTGCGCGCGATAGGGGTTGTCCGAGCTGTTTGGATGCGCGTGTTGAGTATCGACCCAGTTGGGAAAGGTGAAAGCTTTTTCCGAGGAGACCCCCTTCTGCACGGCGAGCCGTGTCATCGCTGCGGAGGGTGTCGAGACGACGTCGGCGCGTGACATCAACCATCTTTCCACGCGCAAAGCCAGCTTTCTTGCGACATGGCCTTTCAGTATGCCCAGTCGAAACGCTGCGTCGACTTCGTAGTCCTGTACATGAAGCCAACATGAGGCGCTGGCGACGCGGGCGGCGAACAACGCGACGGGAGACGCGAACAAAGGTGGCTCTACGAGCCACACGGCGTGCGGACGCCACGCGATCTGCCACAGAGCGGCCGGACTCGCGAAGACCGCGAAGCTCATCAGATGTAGCACGCGCTTCAGACCCGACGGGCGCTTGGGGCACCAGAAGGGAACACGTATGACGGAAACGTTGTTGATTTGCTCAGTCGAGTACGTCAACGCGTTATAGCCAGCCTTGATGCGCCACTCAGGATAGTATGGAGACGCGGTTATCACGCGTATCGTGTGCCCCTGTAATGCGAGCCACTCCGCAAGCTCCGCGGAGTACTTTCCCACCCCTGTCACCTCTGGGGCATAGTTGAGCGAGATTATCAGCACTTTCATTGAGTAATCCACATCTTGGGAAAAAGAGGATCAAGTCTGCGTTGGGCACGGGAATGTACGACCCATGCGTTCGGACTCTGATGGAGGCTATCGTTCCGTGGCTTGCTCGCAGTCGCATTCGTATTCGCGTTGTGTCAAAGCTGCGCGTTCGCCTTCCTGATTCGAAGATCGCAGATATCCAATTGCCCGGTCGGACAAATGCTTGTCGTGCCTCGCCTAGATGGGCTTCGCCAGCCAGGACATATGATCGCAAGTCGTGTGGGCGCAGGAGGCCTGGTGCCGGTCTCTTCCCACTCGCGGTGGGCGAAAGCCGACAACTTCTTGCCAATTTCCGTCTTGACCGGGGGGCATCAGGGGCGCGGCGCTTATATTCCTTTCACGTCGACGAGATTCAAGTTCGCCACATGCGATCGCGTGAACACGCTGTGCTAACCCATCCAGTGCTCGATATACAGCGGCCTTGACGGAGAGCTCGTACAACCATGCCATGGATACTGACACGGTTATTCTGGCGGACTACGCACAGACCTTACTAAGGAACTGACGTCTTATCGCCGCGGTAACGCTGATCGTCGGTAGAACATTCTCGTCATTCAATTCAAGGCGCGGGCTTGACGTGCATTTAGCGGGAGCTAATCGTGCAAAGCGTTCAGTTGACCGGGACTCCCATCGTACTTTCGAGATTCATATTCGGCACCGCCAGTCTTTTCAACAGTGGCTCAGAAAAAGCAAGACGACGACTATTATTCTCTGCGGTGGACGCCGGGTTCACCCATTTCGACACGGCCCCCTACTATGGCTTTGGCTTGGCCGAGCGCGATCTTGGCCACGTTCTCAAAGCACGACCGGAGGTCTCTGTCACCACCAAAGTCGGTATCTATTCGCCCGGCGGCGAGGAGCAAAGCGGGGCCGCTGTTTTTGTTCGCAAGGCGACAGGGCGCTTCATAAAGACCATCTCGGGTCCAACGGTGGATTTCTCAGTCGCCCGAGCGAAGAGAACACTCGAGGGCAGTTTGCGTCGTCTGAAGCGTGACTCTATCGACATCTACGCGCTGCACGAGCCTGAACTTTCCCTGCTCAATACTGATGAATGGTTGAAATGGCTCGAGAGTCTCCTACGCGACGGAACGGTCCGTACTTTCGGCCTCGCGCTAACTACGGATAAGGTCGAACCGTTCCTCGCTGCCGGCTCCGAACTGACCCGTTTCATTCAGGTCCACGACAGTCTCACCGGTCGCGAGGCTGATGTACTGACCTGCTACCGCAAGCCCTTCCAGATCACTTATGGTTATGTCTCCGCGTCCCGCAAGGAGGGGTCGCCGCTGTCCGTGACAGAGGTTCTGCGTCGGGCACTACTTCGCAATACCAATGGCGCAATCATCGTGAGCACGAAGCAGTTGGCCAGGCTGCAGCAATATGCCCGGCTCGTGGAGGAAACGGCCGATGCTCAATGACCTGGGCGGGCAGGGCGCGATATCGCGGGCAGCCGATTTCATAGTCATCGGCGCGGGAACCGTCGGCCTACCGATCAGCGTACTACTGGCGCGGAAGACAGGCGCAACCGTCATCTGCCTGGAAACCGGCGGATTGCGCCAGGAAGAGGACACGCATCCGCTCAATGAAGTCGTCCAGCAGGGGATGTTCTACAAGGGTGCCTCGCACGGACGTTTCCGATGCCTGGGCGGTACCTCGATGCGATGGGGCGGTGCCCTCATTCCCTTCCAAAACTCTGATCTCTGCAATGCCCACTGGCCGATCTCACTCGATGAACTAACTCCTTTCATCGGTGACGTCGAGCGGCTATTCTCCCTGGAACCGGGTCCGTATTCCGACGTCTCCTTTCCGTTCGAACTCGGTGGCACCCATGTCAATCGTCTCGCCAAGTGGCCAGAATTCCGGAAGCGCAATGTAGCGGCGTTGTTGGACGCTGACGTCGCTGCGGCAGCCAACCTTCAGGTCTGGTTGAATGCTCATGTCGTCAAAATCAAAACTCAGACTGAAGGCGTCCGACTGGAAGCGGTATCGCAAAATGGTGACAGGCTAGCTATCTCGGGGAGGAAGCTCATCGTCGCCGCTGGCGCGATCGAAACAACCCGTCTGGCATTGCTCATCGACCGTCAGAACAATGGAGCCGTCTCCGCCCTTACGTCTGCGCTCGGTCATAACTTCACGGATCATATTTCCGCAGAAGTAGCGGAAATCGTCGCCTCCGAAAGCGCTTTGCTAAACAAGATCGTCGGCTTTCGATTCGGCGCCGCCGGTTCAATGCGCAATATTCGTTTCGAGCTAGCGCCACAAGCGGAGGCGCGGCGGCATCTGCCGCCAGGTTTCTGCCACATCGGGTTCGAGGTTGAGAAACCCGGTGGCTTTGATGTGCTACGGGACATATTCCGGAATGTACAGCGTCGTAAGTCACCGCCGCCACGAGTAATGTTCGATTTGATTGCGAATACCCCCTGGCTTGCGCGCGCCATGTGGTGGAGGCTCGTGAATAAACGTCTACTGTTTCCCGCCCACTCGCGCCTGATTGTCCATGCGGTGGTTGAGCAGGTTCCATCTCCCAACAATCGTATCACTCTCAGCGATACGTGCTGCGACCGCTTCGGCTTGCCACTCGCTGAGATCAACTGGAGGTTGTCCACGGAAGACAAAGAAAACGTAATCGAGACATCGGAACTATTTAAAAGAACCTGGAGAACGAGCAAATTCGCCTCGCTTGGCGTATGGAAATCGATCGAGCCACAGCAAATCTGGGCCAACATCGATAACGCAGAAGGCATCTTCCATCCGACAGGTTCGACTCGCATGGGTGCTTGCCCCGCCGATGGCGTGGTGGACAAAAACCTCAACCTCTTCGGTGTCGCGAATGTCCAGCTGCTTGCCACGTCAGTCTTGCCGACGGGAGGTGGGGCGAATCCGACTATGATGCTCCTGCTGCTGGGGATGCGATGTGTCAATCAGCACGCTGCCGGCAGCACGCCGCCAAAAGCTTGATGCTTTCCGCCAACCGCGGGTATTGAGCCGTGTGGACGCTACGATGGTCCGTTGAGAGAGGAGTCTATGCCTAAAGATGCAATCAACCGGGAAGGCGTTCATCCCAGCATCATCCTGAAAGGCGTGAATTCGAGACAGGGACCTTCATTTTCGTTGTCGAACAGATTTCTGAGGGTTCTTTGGGGCGTCATCTACATCGTTTTCTTTGTGCCGACGCCGCGTGTCTTTCATGCGTGGCGTCGCTGGATTCTGCGACTATTCGGGGCCACTATAGGCGCAGGTGTTCACGTCTATCCGCGTGTGCGCATCTGGGCGCCATGGAATCTTTCGATCGGCGACTTTACAGGCGTTGCCAATGGAGTGAACTTGTATTCGATCGAACGCATCACGTTAGGTGAGCGTTGCACGATATCGCAGGGCGCGCAGCTCTGTACAGGAAGTCACGACTACAACCATCCGATGTTTCAGCTAACTGCAAAGCCGATTATTGTGGGATCGGACGCGTGGGTGTGCTCTGAAGTCTTCGTTTGCCCTGGCATTCGTATCGCGCCGGGAGCGGTTGTAGGCGCGCGATCAGTGGTAACGCGGAGTCTGCTGGATGAATGGACTGTGTATGCCGGCATGCCAGCAAGGAAGATTTCTCTTAGAGTCAAGCACGGAGAGCCCAATGAGCAAAGTGTCTGTACTAGTGCTGACGAAGAATGAAGAACAGGATTTGCCTGGTTGTCTTGAGACCGTCATCGGGTGGTCCGACGACATCCACGTATTTGATTCGCTCAGCACAGACGGGACCGTCGCGTACGCTCGCTCGGTATGCGCGAACGTGATCTCCAGACCATTTGACGACTGGTCCACTCACCAGAATTGGGGATTGAAAAACATCCCATTCAAGCACGAATGGGTGCTGTATCTGGATGCCGACGAGCGCGTTCCCCCATTGCTCGTACCGGAGATTGAAACGGCGGTTTCGAACGCCGGCGATGCGGTGGCGTTTCAGATTAGACGCCGCGACTTCTTCAATGACAGGTGGCTCAGGCACGTGCAGGCTTCTCCGTACTTCGTTCGGCTTTTCAGGCCCCAGCATATCCACTATGAACGGCTCGTCAATCCCGTCACCGTGGTGGATGGCAAGACTGGCCGGCTCGACGGCTATCTCGATCACTTCCCTTTCAGCAAGGGGCTATCGCACTGGCTTTCACGGCATAACGCCTACAGTTCGCTGGAAGCAGATCAGTTCCTTCGCAATAAGGCGAACGGCAACAAGTTCAGCCTTTCCAAGGCGCTGTTTGCGGCCGATTTCCAGACTCGCCGCTATCATCAAAAGCGCCTGTTCTACCAACTTCCATGCCGCCCGGTGATCAAGTTCGTTCTACTTTACTTCGTTCGTCGAGGCTTCCTCGACGGACACCCTGGCTTGGTGTATGCGACGCTGCAGTCGGTCTATGAGTACTTTATCGTTCTGAAAGTCAGGGAGAAGATGAGGGCGGCGAGAACGCAAGTCGATCGCCCTACGTTAAGCGAAGAATTGAAGAGTTGAACCGCACATGCGCGTTATGATGAATCTCAGTGTCAGCCGGAGATTTCGCCTTGAGAACCCTTCACATTATCTCGTCAATCGAGCGAAGATATGGTGGTCCTGCTGAGGCGCTCAAACGGCTCGCGACGGAGCTCCGGCTTTCCGGACACACTATCGACATTGTCTGTCTTGACTCATCTATTGATGCTGACAAATCGGACGACAATGCTTTCGATCTGGTTGTGAGGCTAGGCCACCACGCTGGCAAATACGCGCTCAACTTCAGGCTTGTCGGGTGGCTGAGACAGCATGCGAACCAGTACGATGCAATTATCGTAGACGGCATATGGCAGTTCCACAGCGCGGCGGCCGTTCTCTCGCTTCTTCCGCAAAAGATCCCATATTTCGTGATGCCGCACGGCATGCTCGATCCATGGTTCAACATCGGCCGCCCGTTGAAACATGCCAAGAAGCTAGTCTATTGGATATTTGTGGAGCGTCATGTCATCAGCAATGCGAAGGGGGTTCTCTTCACCACCGACAGTGAGCGCGAACTGGCGCGCTTGGCGTTTCCGCTGTACAGGGCGAAGGAGCTGATGATGATGATTGGCACGGCACCGCCACCTTCGACGGAAACGTTGGACGTTGCGCAGCGGCATTCGCTAGCGACGCCGGGCAAGATTATCCTCTTTCTCGGGCGAATTCACGAGAAGAAGGGCTGCGACTTGCTAATCCAGTCGTTTCACGATCTCCAGAACCTGAGCACCGACTATCGCCTCGTCGTCGCAGGCCCCGATGATCATGGACTCGGGGCGAGATTGCGTCGCGAGGCCGTGCGGCTCGGCATCGCGGATCGTGTTAGCTGGCCAGGCATGGTAACGGGGGCGCACAAGTGGTCCCTGCTGCGCGCAGCCGACGTCATGGTTTTGCCCTCGCATCAGGAAAACTTCGGCGTCGTGGTGGCCGAAGCACTAGCGTGCGGCGTGCCGGTGCTCTTGACCGACAAGGTTGGAATCTGGCAAGAGGTCGTTGCCGATGGAGCCGGGTTCGTGGACGACGACACGCGAGAGGGTATCACCCGCCTTCTGACGCAATGGGCAATGCTGCCGGACGACGAGAAGGTTGCGATGCAATGTTCGGCAAAGCAGTGTTTCAACAATCGGTTTCATATCTCCAGAGTCGCGCAGAACTATATCGCGTTGATGAACAAGCAGGTAGCGTAAGCATTTCTGCTTTAACACACGCGTGCAGGATGGCTGTCGCAGGAAGTTGAGTTCGTCAGCGCGATTTTACGCTCAACCGTTGCTGCCCCTTCCAGGACATCTCATTCGCGGAAGAGCAGCGTCAGAGGATCACACGCTCCAATGCCGCTTGCAGATAATTTTTTCGTGCGCGCACCGGTCTCCATCCTGCGGCTCTGTTTTCGTCGCTTGCCGTTTGGTATCGGAGCCTCGGAAGGGCGCGACAGGGATCGCTATGTGCGCGCCGCGCGTTCCGCTGCATGCAATGCGGTGAGTGCCGCGATGGGCTTTGCGGTAGTGCTGCTCTCGGTCTCTTTGACGCTTCCGTATCTCGGGCAAGAGCGCTTTGGCATCTGGATGACAATATCAAGCCTCGCAGTGATGTTGTCGGTGCTTGACCTTGGCGTGGCGAACGGCCTCGTCAACCTGGTTGCGGACGCGAAAACGAGCGGCGATCAAGAGAAACTGCAGACGATTGCGACTCGCGGCGTACTGCTGCTCGTGGTGATCGGCGCAGCCGCTGGGGCTGTGCTCGTTGGTGCCGTGAGGTTGCTGGACTTCCAAAGGCTGCTCAAGATCGAATCGGCAGACGTCACAAGAGAAGCGGTGGAGTCAACCGTGGTTTTCATCACGCTGTTTTGCGTGAACATCCCACTAAGCGGCGTGAGAAAGGTTTTTTATGGTCTTCAGCGAGCATGGGAGCCACATATCGCTGCTGCGATCGGATACTTTTTCTCGCTACCGCTTCTTTATCTCTGCAACCGCTATCGCGCACCGTTGCCGTATCTCGTGCTTTCTACCTATGGCATGCAGGTCGGCACGACGTTGATTCTCGTTTGGCGTCTTCGCCGGGAGCGGATTTTTAGAGTTCATCGCGGCATATGGCTGGGAACGGGGTGGCAAGACTCGAGGCTGCTACTGCGGACGAGCGGCATGTTCCTTATTCTTCAACTTGGCATGATATGCGGCAGCGCATGCGATCCCCTGATCGTTTCAAACATTCTCGGCGCGAAGGAAGTGGCGAGACTGGCCGTTGCGCAGCGCTTGTTCCAGGCGATCACCGTCGGGATGGCCATGCTGTCGGGGCCGCTCTGGGGTCTCTATGCCGACGCCCACTCGCGCGGTGAGAAGATGTTCATCAGGCACACGCTGAAGGTGTCCATGGGCGTCACGGGCGGCATCGCGGTGCTGACAAGCGCGCTGATTCTGGCGGCTTCCCCCTGGCTTCTGAAGGTTTGGACGGGCAATCACCTGGTTGTACCTTTCCCATTGCTGTGCGCGGCGGGGATGCTGGCGGTGGTCGAAGCAATGGGAAACGCTTTCACCATCTTTCTGAATGGAATGAGCGAATTACGCCCCCAGTTGCTTGCCGTGCTGATCTTTAGCGCGGTATCCATTCCGCTCAAGGTATGTCTGCTCTTGAAGTTCGGCACAGTGGAATGGGTGGTCTGGTCGTCCATCATTGCGAGCATCATCGCCGACTATGGCGTCTATGTCGGCCTCTGCAGGAAGCGGATTCTTGCGCACGCGTCGCTCGGTCCGCTTTCGTGACTGTCACACCCACCTTCTGAACGTATGGCCGACTTCCAGGAAAAGTTGCGGTTGGCGGGGGACGCGCTCAAAAACAGACGTGGAGCCTTGAGGAGAATCATGGCCGCGTGCTTCGGCCTGTCTGGCGCATCTGCACAAGCGGCGCAGCGGCAGGCATCGGGACTGCAGCCGTCGCACACGCAGAGCGGTTCGACCTCGATGCAGCCCGTGAGCGACTTGTCGCCCGACGACAGGGTGATAGTCACCAGGTCTTCGCTCGCATACACCGAAATCCGACACCTCGCTGAATTTGTGCTTGCGAAAGGTCCGATTCAGGGCTACGCCAGCTTGCGTGACTACGGCGGACCGCTTACGAGACTGCTCGTTTTTCAGCACGCTGCGGGCGAACGCGATTTGGATGCTGCATATTATTGGCTCGATCCTACCGACGTCTTGAGCCGGGACAATGGTGGCACAGTGCTGGTTTCGAAGAGCGGAAAGCGTTGGAAGCGCGTATTCGAGGGCGACATCCATGCCCGATGGTTCGGTGCACGCGGTGACGGCACGACGGATGACGGTGACGCGATCAATCGCGCCGTCGCTTTCGCAGGATCGCTCTATGCATCGACGGGTCGGACTCAGTGCGTTGTGCTTGATAACGGCACGTTCTACCTTGCCGCCGCGCGCGGAACGCTGGCCATCCCTTGTCACGACGATGGCACGGTTAAGCAGGGAAAAGGCGGGAGACTCCCGTCTGAGCCTCCCATGCGACAGCCCTATTGCGTAGGCGTATGGCCGGGGGTCAAACTATATGGGCATAACGCCGTGGTGAAGGGCAACTATCGGTACGGCATGGCGGACGCGTCGCAGCCAGTCACTTTCGGCTTGCTCGATCAATTCGACACGGCGATGAATGCAGGGCTCGAGAATCTGACATGCGTGGATTGCTTCATGGCTTTTGGCGCCCTGTCCGCGACGCTCGCAGGCTGCATCTTTGACAGACTTCACTTTGTCGGCTGCGGGGTGGGTATCTATGCGGCTGTGCTGGAACAGTGCACGTTCAGCAATATCGAGGCGCTGCGCACGGGCGTCCCTGTTCTTGTCGGAGGGCAATGGGTCGATCGCAACGACGACTACAACGAACGAGGCGGCTTCGCGGACAAGTGCACCATCATCAACGTACGTAACATCTATGACCGCGTCTATGGCGACGATGAGCGCAAGATCGATCAATGGTTCGATGCCACGTTCTTCAAGTCAATCAACAACGAGCGCAGACTCAGCGCGCCGACCAATGCCGCGTCACCGGCGAGGGCGTATCCCTATCGGGGCATTTGCGGATTCTGCATACGCGTCATGGCGCGCTATGCGCGCCCTTCGAATAGCAATGTCTTCATGCAAATAACGCACGCTTACTCGCCGCGTCCAGCGGTGCTGGTTGATGCATGCCAATCGGCTGTCTTCAACGGCGTTTATATGGAACGCGTCGGCTATCGCGACCATCGCAAGCGAACCGGTGCCGTTGGCGCTGGATGGGACGATCCTTACCTTGGTCATGATGTCCTCGTCCCGGCGTTCATAGGAGAACTCGACGTCTCATCCTGCGTTTCCGGTGTCAACATCCAGCAGTCTTTCGGCGTTTCGGTCGTTCGATCTGACGGCCCTGTCGGATCCGTCCAGTCATCGGACTGTGTTTTCAAAGAACCGCAGCCTCGCTACACCCTGCCTGCCACCACTTTCACCGACGATGTGACGATACGCAGTGGAGCGCTTCGCGCATTGGAGGATGCCAGGCATCGGATCGGTGGATTGGGCCTCTACACCGTGCATTTCGATGGCGGCAGTTTCGACACTGAGATTTCCTGCCCGAAGAACGAAGAAGGGCATGCAGTCATGGTGCTGGTGTCACGCGATGCGAACCACGTAGAGAGCGCGTCGTCCGGTCTCTATCTGCTGCAGCTTTCGCGTAATAGTACGAGCGCTCCGGTTGGAACGCTCGTGTCGGGAAGCGATGTCCTGCGTTTTGCTGTAAGTCCGCGGAACATGCTGGAACTACGAGCTACTGTCCATGGCGCACACCACGTCGTGATGATCGGCAACCGGCCGTTCGAGACTTAGACGGACCCCGCATCTGGGGCAAAGCTGATCAAGTCCACCGCAGAGCTACTCCGAGCGTTATAGATCGGAGTGAATAAGGAAGGCAGAACAAAATGAAGCAGCAGACGCTGGCGAAAAATCCGTGGTGCTGACGGAGGACGGCCTGCGAGAATCTGAACGCCTCTTCAAGCAGCACTTCGTCACCGCTGGCAGCAAAACCAATTAATGAAACGAATTTCCAACTCACGACACCAGGGGGCACGCTACTGGCCAGTGGATCGTTTCATTCTAAACGACCGTCCTATCGTGCCCGACAACATCTTGGCGATTTCGGTCTCGACACGGCGCAAGCAGCAGGCTTATCTAAAATAGACTACGGCGGCGAATGTTCCGCGTTCTCGAATTTCAGTCATTGAAGTAGTAGCAGCGTACCTGTCTAAATGGACGCACGGTCAATGCGTCGTCGCTTCCGTAACTGGTTGCCCCTGGCGTTATCCCGCTGGCGGGCGCAAAGCACTCCACCCGAGAAACCATGGCCTCAAGGAAACAGATCACGCGCGATGATCCGCTGCAGGGCGACGAGATCTCCATCTCGGATTACCTTCGCACAATCGGCGAGAGCTGGCGTCTAATCGGCATGATTGCGCTCGGCGTTCTCGCGCTGGGATTGTTGTACGGCCTGATGCATCCGACCTTGTACCGGGCCGATGCGCTCATACAGATTGGCACACCCGCGTCCAGTTCTCCCGAAGCCGAAGCGTTGGGCCGGCTTGCCTCGATATTCGATTCGAGGGTGAAAGCCAGTGCAGACGCCGAGATGGAACTCATTCGCTCACGCCTGGTGGTCGGCGAGGCGGTGCAGCAACTGAATCTCCAAACTACGGCGCAACCTCGGTACTTCCCACTTATTGGCCGTTGGATCGCGCGACTCCGCAGCGGATCCGCCAGCATGAAACCCCTGTTTGGACTGCGGCAGTTCGCCTGGAGCGACGAGTCGATCGAAGTATCGAAATTCGATGTTCCTCATGCTGCAATCGGCCACGAATTCATCGTAAAGGCGAGACAGGCCCCGTACTTCAAGTTGATTTCGCCTGACGGCAAAGCGCTCGGAAAAGGAGAAGTCGGCCACGAGCTGGTGGTGCCTTTCGGCGACGGCAAGGTGCATCTTCTCGTCAATAAGTTATCCGCTTCTCCCGGCGGTGAATTTACACTGAAGTCAAGTTCGATAGAGGCCACGATCCTCGCGCTGAAAGATGCTTTGGTCATTTCAGAAAGAAAGTCGCAAACCGGCATGATCGGTGTTGCCCTGGAGGGACCCGACCCGGTGCGCACTGCGGACATCGTCAATGCGGTTGCTCAGCAGTATCTCGCTCAGGATCTTGCAAGGCGTACGTCCGAGGCCGAACACTCGCTTCTCTTCCTCGAGGGTCAATTGCCGAAGCTGCGGGACGAATTACAGCAAGCAGAGGATAAGTACAACGCTTTTCGTAATAGCAATGGAACCGTCGATCTGAGTGTGGAAAGCCGGTTGTTGCTGCAACAGGTTGTCGATCTCGATACCGCCTTGCGCGGACTCTTGCAGCAGCGCGACGACATCTCGCAGCATTACAAGGAGGGTTACCCGCTACTTACGGCGGTGGACTCGAAGATCGCCCGATTGCAACAAGACCGCGAAGCGCTGAGCCAGCGTGTTGCCAGTTTGCCGGACAAGGAGCAAAACGCAGTGCGACTGATGCGCAACGTTCAGGTCGACACAGACCTCTATACGAATCTCCTGAACAGTGCGCAACAGCTTCGTGTCGTCAAGGCGGGCAACGTAGGCAACGTGCGCATTGTCGATCTCGCGGTGCCCCCCGAGAAGTCGAGCAAGCCTAACTGGCAGGTACTATTGTCGTTGTCTGCCGTGCTTGGGCTTGTACTGGGAATCGTCACCGCGTTCCTTCGCAAGGCGTTGTCTGGTGGAATCGAGCGAAGCGCCGAGATCGAGGCAGCCCTTGGAATACCCGTTTGCGCTGTCGTGCCGCACAGCGAACGGCAAATTCGTTTGCAGGAGGCAATGCGCCGCAAGGCTCCGGGCATACATGTGCTTGCTGCGGTATGGCCAGGGGATGTCGCGGTCGAAGGCGTGCGAAGCTTGCGAACAGCGTTGCAATCGATCGGATCGGAAGTCAGGAACAATGTCGTGATGATCACAAGTTCCCGTGCCGGGGTAGGAAAGTCGTTTGTCGCGGCCAATCTTGCAATCGTGTTGGCGACAGGCGGGAAAAAGGTGCTCCTGATCGATGCCGACATGCGCATGGGCGACATACACAGATCCTTCAACCCGGCTGGCGGCCCCGGCTTGACCGAGTTGCTAAAAGGTGCGGCGTTTGACGACGTGGTCGTCCGCGATGTCATGAATGGCGTCGACCTGATCCCGCGCGGGGGCGAGACGCCAAACGCCGCGGACTTGCTCACGACTCGGAGACTGAGCGAGATACTCGATGTTGCATCGCGGCGGTATGACGCTGTCGTCGTCGATACGCCGCCTGTGCTTGCTGTCACCGATGCAACGCTGATCGGCCGGCAGGCCGGTACAACGCTGCTGGTCGTTCGGCACGGTCGGCATCCGGTGGACGAACTGTATGAGGCGCTCAACCGGTTGCGCAGTAGTGGCGTGAACGTGGCAGGAACTCTCTTTACCGATGTTCCGCTCGACAAGGCGCGATACGGTTCAGGCTACGGCAGGTACGACGGGTACGGCAAAAGCGACGGCGAGTCCAATGTCAGGACAGCCTAAACGAATCACAAGAAGTATCACGCACAGCGAAGTATCAAAACAAGGAGAAGGAACCATGTCGAACAAGGTTGCACTGGTCACCGGTATCACAGGCCAGGATGGCTCTTATCTTGCTCAATTCCTGCTCGACAAAGGATATGAAGTGCATGGCGTCAAGCGGCGCACCTCGCTCTTCAACACGGATCGCATCGACCATTTATATGAGGACGACCATGCATCGCAGCGCCGCTTTCATCTTCACCATGGTGATCTGACCGACTCGTCGAGCATCTTGCGAATTATTCAGCGGGTGCAACCGGATGAGATCTATAACCTCGCCGCGCAAAGCCATGTTGCGGTTTCGTTTGAAGAGCCTGAGTACACGGCGAACGCGGACGGCCTGGGTGCGCTGCGCATGCTAGAAGCCGTGCGAATTCTGGGCTTCGAGAAGACGGCCCGGTTCTATCAGGCGTCGACATCGGAGTTGTTCGGACTCGTGCAGGAAGTGCCGCAACGTGAGGGCACGCCCTTTTATCCGCGCAGTCCGTATGCGGTAGCGAAGATGTACGCGTACTGGATCACGGTCAACTATCGCGAGGCGTATGGCATATACGCTTGCAACGGCATTCTGTTCAATCATGAATCACCCGTTCGGGGCGAGACGTTCGTTACGCGCAAAATTACGCGCGCCATCGCACGTATTGCAATCGGTTCGCAGAATTGCCTTTACCTTGGCAATTTGTCGGCGAAACGCGACTGGGGACACGCGCGCGATTACGTCCAGATGCAATGGCTCATGTTGCAACAGGACGAGCCGGAAGACTTTGTCATTGCATCTGGCGTGCAATACAGCGTGCGCGAATTCGTTCAGCAGGCGGCGTGCGAACTCGGCATCAAGCTTCGGTTTGACGGAAGCGGAGTCGATGAAGTCGGGATCGTCGAAAGTGTGAGCGGCCGGGAATGCCGGGTCGCGCCCGGGACGGTCATCGTGCGAGTGGATCCTCGCTATTTTCGACCGACAGAGGTCGAGACCTTGCTCGGCGATCCGTCGAAAGCCCACGCGAAGCTCGGATGGGCACCGACCGTGACGTTCGGCGCTCTTGTCAGGGAAATGGTGTTGTCCGACTATCAGATCGCCAAGCGGGATGCGCTGATCACGCTGGCTGGCTACAGGGCGTTGGAGCATCACGAGTAAGGACGAAGTTTGGCCGAGTCGGCATGTAACTCAGGAGCGTGTGGAATGTCGCCGCGTTTCGTATTTTCACTCGCAGTCTTTACGGTCTTCGCGGCAGGCTTGGCTCAATACGCGGATCAGGCGCTTGGCGCGCTCGGCACCGGAGCAATCAACGTCTGGAACTTAAATTCGGCCGCCATGGATGACGCAGGTGCTGTCAAGTACGTGAAGGACGCGAGCATCGCCTTGATCGGAGTCGGGTGGCCTCTTGCGCTCGGTTTGAATCGCTTTCGGGGGGGAATGCGTACGTTTATTCTGATGTTCTTCACGTGGATTCTTTGCATCGTATCGGTGGGACTCGTGCCGTTCATCGCAGGTTGGACGCCATTGTTCTTCCTACCTGCGGGATTGCGCTGGGTTCTGCTGATTCATGCGTCATTCGGTCTGTTTTTGTTCGCGAGTTTGCTGCCGGCCGAGAAGCAGGGACAAACGGCCCTCGTCCTCGCATTGCTCGCGCTTGCCGCATTGGACTTTTACGTTGTCCTGCGACAATGGATACAACTCGGACAAATACAGCAAGTTCTATTTATGCAGGATCGGTACACGGGCCTGTTCAGTAACGCGGCGCTAGCAGGTATGTATGCGATTTCGCTTGCAAGCATGGTGCTCATTCTGGACCGCGCCCGGCTGTTGTATCGGCTTATATTGCTCTCCCTCGCAGTCGCGATTGCCGTCTCTTCGGGAACGCGATTCGCTATGCTCAGTATCGCGTCCATCGTCGGCGTAGTAGTTTGGGAAACGCTTGGGGGACGGCTGAGCCGTAATGATCGGATGCTGCTGGTGGTGACTGCGCTACCGATTGCTATTTTGCTCGCAATCGTTGGCTATTCTCACATGGTGGAAGCGGTCGGCCGCGGTGATGTGCTGACTGATCAACTCGACGAAGGCGGTCGTTTATCCAACCTCGGGAAGATAGCGGAGCAGTTGTCAGAGGCAACTCCGGGAGAACTCTTTTTGGGGCGGGGCCTCGGCGTAGGCACGAACACAGCCGTCATGCTCCTCCAGCGTTCGGGCGTCGACCCTGAGCAATACCGGTTCAATCTGCTCATCGATAACGCCTTCGTGACGATGCAGTTTCAAATCGGAATTGTGGGTATGCTAATTTTCGCGACGGGTGCGACGGCGTTTTTCTGGCGCATCCGTCCGCGTCATTCGAGGCGTCAGTCAGTTCGATATGTGGTGTTCGTTGGGATCACGATTGCAGCCTGCATGGACATCAACCTATTCGAGCAGTATCCACTGGTGACGACTCTGATGCTCTGCTTTGGGGACATCTACGGGTGCTCTCTCGGCGCGTATTTGTCCACGCGTCGATCACGTGGCGTTGACTTGCGTGGCACTGAAGTTGACTTGCGTGGCACTGAAGCAGGAGTCGCTGACGTGGAGCAGCAGAAATGCTTGTTTTCATAGCGCCTTACAGCGCCTCTAATCGTGGGGCGAATGTGAATCTGGGCGCCGCACGCAAGGTGGAGTTTTTTCTGGCGTTGGCATCGCAACTTTCTGAGGATGTTCTTTTGATCAATACGGGCCACATAGAGGCAGGATGGTCACGTAGAAAATTTCGGGATTCCGTCATCGGCACGCAACGCATTCGGGAGATTTCGCTTCGCTGCTACCCTGTAAGGCCCATCGGCAAGCTGCTGAACCTCTTCGAAGTCTTGGCGCTGAGCGATGAGATAGCGAAGGTCGGCAAGCCCGAAGCCGTATGGATCTATAACGCGTACGCGTTCGAGTCGATGCTCGCTCGCGTGCTGACGCACCGGTTCGGTGCGCGTCTGATCCTCCAGTTCGAAGATTGGCTGCTTTCTCGTCGCCGCTGGCATCCGAAGCCGTTGCTCGACTTTATCGCATGGCGATACGTGTTACCCGCTCCATCGTTATGTCTTGCGGTTAACGATCACTTATCGACACGCGAACATCAACGCAGCGGTTGTCCCGTGGTGCTGTGTCCGGGCGTGGTGTCGGACGATCTCATTGAAGCTTGTGGACAGCGGCGTCCATTCTCGCGAACGGCAGATGCTAGAACGATGGTTGGCTATTTCGGTGGGCTGAGCGTCGAGAAGGGAGCTGACGTGGTTCTCGACCTGATCCGGAAGTCCGGCGGACGCCTCATGTTTCACGTCTGCGGAACGGGTCCGCTGGCACGCGAGTTCGTCAGGCTGTCCGCCGAAGATTACCCGGTGCACTTCCACGGTCGGGTGGACGAAAAAGTCTTGTTCAAATTGATTTCCGACTGTGACGTGCTGGTGAACCCGCATGTTTCGATAGAGAAAATGGGTAACGGGGTCTTTCCTTTCAAGGTTGTCGAATATGTCGCGTCGGGAAGATTGGTCATTTCCACCGAACTTCCCCCGATGAGCATGAAGGAGATTCACGACGCCATATGCTTTGTTTCCGCGGATGCAAGGTCCATCGCCGATGCGTTGGCAAACGCAGAGCAGACGTATCGCCGCAAACGCATGAGCATCGAGCGGGCAATGAAAGCAGCCGCCCAACTTCTGACGCGAGACGCGCTAGAAAGGTCGATATCCAGGGCTTTGAGCAGTCGAATCAAGGACTAGTCCATTGAACCAATGAAATTGCACTGAGCTAATAGTGCATGGGCAAAATGAATCTGAGCGAAACCGAGCGCGAAGAGCTGATGTCGATGCAGCGCAGCCGCACGATGGCCGTTGGCCAGGTGAGGCGTGCGCGGTTGATCTTGCTGCTCGACGAAGGAGCCTCGCGTGCGGCGATCATGGCGGAATTGCGTTGCGATTCGCGTTTCATTACAACGTGGCAAATGCGTTTCACCAGTGAGCGTTTGGCTGGGTTGTACGGCAGACATCCAGGCCGGGCACCACGACCTGACCTGGCGGTTCTTGAAGCGAGGGTGCTCGAGTTCACACTGCGACGTAAGCCGGCCGACGGCTCGACACACTGGAGCAGCCGCAAACTGGCGGCACAGTTGGGCATGGCCTTCATGACGGTGCAGCGTATCTGGCGCAAGCACGACATTCGGCCACATCGCCTCGATACCCACATGGTGTCCAACGATCCCGACTTTGAGGCGAAGGTAGCCGACGTGATCGGGCTGTACCTCAATCCGCCGTTGCATGCGGTGGTGTTCTGCGTGGACGGGAAGACAGCCATCCAGGCGCTGGATCGCAAGGACCTGATGTTGCCGCTCTCGCCTGGACGCGCCGAGAGCCATGGCTTTAAATACAAACGCAACGGCACCCTGAGCCTGTTCGCCGCATTGAATGTTGCCACCGGTGAGGTGCTGGGCAAAACCGCGCCACGCCATACCAGTGCCCAGTTTGTTGCGTTCCTCACGGAGGTGGTATGGGCACAGCCGCGCGGAAAGGAGATTCACGTGATCTGCGACAACGTGAGCAGCCACAAAACCAACGCCGTTCAAACATTTCTGGTTGACCATCCGAAAGTGTCGATACATTACACCCCGACGTATTCGTTATGGCTGAATCAGGTCGAGAACTGGTTTGCACGCATCCAGCGCGACGACATTGCGCGTGGCGTAGTCACCAGCACCAAGGATCTCAACAAAAAGCTCATGCGTTATATCTGTCAATACAACAAGCAGGCGCGCCCATTGAAATGGAAGTACTCCGATCCATCGCGGCGAATCCGGTGCAATTCATCCGGTTCAACGGACCAGGCCGATGCGTCGATCAAGCCGCTCTAACCGGAATGACCTGTCGTGGCCTTGAAAGTGACATGATTTGCTGGCATTGAGGGACAGGAACCGCAGTCGGCAGACGGGTACCCTGGATACCAGGGGCGGAACTTCAATCCGTGGTGCAGGATCGCGCACGCCGCGTGAATTCGTCAGGCGCTGGCGAGCCCGGTACGCTGCACGTCATTCTCGAAGTCGGCGTAGGTTGAGGCGATGCCCTCTCTGAGCGTAATTGTGGGCGACCAACCTAGAGCGGCGAGCTTCGATACGTCGAGCAACTTTCGCGGCGTCCCATCGGGCTTCGACGAGTCGAATCTCAGCGATCCAGAAAAACCGACGACATCGCAGATCAGTCGTGCGAGGTCGGCAATCGCTATGTCCTTTCCATATCCGACATTAAACATGCCCTCGACCAGGTCGTTGCTCAGCAGGACGAGAACCGCGGACGCCAGATCGTCTACATGAAGGAATTCCCGTCGCGGCAATCCGGAGCCCCATACCGGGAGCGATTCGAGTCCGTTCAGCTTTGCCTCGTGCGCCTTGCGGATGAGCGCGGCCAGCACATGGCTGCCTTGAAGATCATAGTTGTCGTTGGGGCCATAGAGATTCGTGGGCATCACCGATATGAAGCGCGTTCCGTATTGCTTGTTATACGCTTCACAAAGCTTGTGACCCGCGATCTTTGAGATGGCATAGGCTTCGTTGGTTTGTTCGAGAGCGCTCGTGAGCAGGTAATCCTCTTTTATGGGCTGAGGGCAAATCTTTGGATAGATGCACGATGAACCGAAGAAGACGAGCTTCTGCGTGTGACTCTTGAATGCTGCATGAATCACATTGGTTTCGATGACGAGGTTCTCGTAGAGAAATGAAGCCGGCTGAGTCGAATTGGCATGAATTCCGCCGACTTTGGCTGCGGCCAGGAGGACGACGTCTATATGCTCTCGAGCGAAAAAATCCATCACGGCGCGCTGATCCAGCAAGTCGAGCGACTGTCTCGAGGCCGTGATCACGTGATCATATCCGGAGCTGGCAAGGCGCCGAAGGAGAGCCGAGCCGACCATTCCCTTATGTCCGGCGACATAGATGCGAGAGTTTTTGTTCATGTGAATGGCCAATAGTCGAGAGAGACACGTCGGTCGGAACGTGAGTTGCCCCGCCACTTGATTCAAAGGGCTACGACGTGCGGTTTCATCAGCTTAGCAACGCATATGGACCATTCAAGGTCATGGCGGACGGTGCCAATATATTGGCGCGGTCCGTGTGTACCTCTCCGCGGTCGTTGCCGAGGATATAAAGATGCGCGAGGTGACGCTGCAACGTAATACCCCGGTCAGCCAACTTCATTCCGTATTCGGCCATCTGACCGTGTGGCCGCCGAACCGATCCTAAGCTTCGGGGGGGACGCATGAAGGACCTCCGTGGGCCAATTTATATCGTAAGCGGCCTTGCTCCCGGAAGGTTCGGTGTGTCGGGATACTACGGGCTCTCTTCGAGGAACAAAAATGGAAGCTCTATCGATAACGGGCAACGCAGAGGTCGTTCATGAATCGAATTTCGAAGTAGTCTCGTTCGAAGGTGAAACGCTCGCCATGATCATCCGGGATTCGTTCTCGAGAAGTGGTGTGAGTTTCTTTACTCCGAAGGAGTTTCCTCAGCAACTCGCGTACATGGAACATCCCGCCGGAAAAGTGATCGACGCGCATCTTCACTGCAAGTTGGTGCGGCAGATCGAATGGACGCAAGAGGTGCTCTTCGTCAAGCGTGGCCGTGTCCTGGTGAAGTTCTATACGCCCGATAAGGACTACCTGTCGAGCCGTGTATTGTACGCGGGCGATGTCATCTTGCTGGCGTCGGGCGGTCACGGCTTCGAGATGCTTGAGGACGCGTCTTTCTTCGAAGTCAAACAAGGGCCCTATATGGGAGAGCAGGAAAAATTGCGCTTCGCGTCCGCACACCTGAGCCGATGCAGTGAAGCGAGTAACGGCCCAGGCGTCGAGCTTGAAGTTAAGGACGGCGCGCGATGATTCCGGTCAACGAACCCCTGCTCGACGGAAAGGAGCGCGTCTATCTGAACGAATGCATTGAAAGCGGGTGGATTTCTTCGGACGGGGCGTTCGTCGAGCGTTTCGAACGTGCGATGGCGGGTTACGTCGGCCGCAGACACGCGATTGCCGTCGCGAACGGCAGCGCTGCGTTGGACGTGGCGGCGGTGGCTCTACGGCTCGGTCCCGACGACGAAGTTATCATCCCCACGCACACGATCATATCGTGCGCATCGGCCATTGTTCGCACCGGTGCCCGCTTGAGACTGGTCGACTCAAGTCCGGATACGTGGAACATGGACGTGACGAAGATCGAAAGCGCTATCACGAGCCGGACGCGGGCGATCATGGCCGTGCACACTTTCGGTCTGCCGGTGGACATGGCTCCGTTGCTGGATATCGCAAGGAAATACGGCCTCGTTGTGATCGAAGATGCTGCGCAGGCAATCGGACAATCCTATAACGAAGCGAAGTGCGGCAGTTTCGGCGATATATCGTGCTTCAGCTTCTACGCCAACAAGCACATCACGACGGGGGAAGGGGGCATGATCGTCTGCGACGACGACGAGCTGGCTACGCGCGCGAGAAGTTTGCGAAACCTGTGTTTCAAGCCTGAGAGGCGATTCGTCCACGAAGAGCTTGGCTGGAATTATCGGATGAGCAACCTCCAGGCGGCTGTCGGGCTAGCGCAATTCGAGAAGCTAGATGCGCACATCGCGCGAAAGCGCGAGTTGGGCCGCCGCTACGAAAGCCTTTTGCGGGGAGTGCCGGGAATCGGGATGGCGCCGGTGGCATTGCCATATGCCGAGAATATCTATTGGGTCTTCGGTATGGTATTGGACGACAGCTTGCCCTTTGATGCCGACGAGCTCCGGTCCATGCTGGCGGAGGCAGGTGTCAGCGCGCGGCCGTTCTTCTGGCCGATGCACGAACAGCCGGTTTTTCTCAAGCAAGGGATGTTCAAGGGAGAGAATTTCCCGATTGCGGAACGCATGAGTCGAAGGGGATTGTATCTGCCGAGTGGTCTCGCGCTTACCGAAGCACAGCAGGACTACACGGTGGGCGTGGTGCGCGACATGCTGGCCACCGCCTTTTCGCGAAATTTCTGCAACAGCAGGTCAAGTTCAGCGCGGTGCTGACCGACTGCTCGCCGCAGCAAATATGGCCCGTCACGCAACGGAACAAACACTTGATCCGGGTGGCAGGTGGTGGCACGCGGCTTTCGGCGAGCCGCTTTGACGCGATGCGCTTAGCCAGCGCGGGACTGCCTGGCGGTTCAGCCTCGACTCATCGACGAGGCTGGCTATGACATGCCATTCGTTGCTTTTTCCGACGTTTTCTCGCTCGGGCTGTTTCCGAGCATCACCGTTTTCTCGCGACGAATGTCGCTGAGAGATCGGTAGCACCCAACTCGCCGCCCATGCACTTCAAACTGTCCAGGACCTCGAATCCGCTGAGGTCCAGCATCAGTTCGATCTCGGGCTTGAACATGTAGCGCATCACATGCGTCTCGAGGACGGTCTCGATCGACAGCGTTTTCAAATCCGTTAGCAGGACGGTGTAGTTGAACGCGACAGTATTGTCATGAGGACGCATCGTGGGCTCGGCGATTTGTATCACGGCGGTTTCTTCGCTGGAGGCGCGTTTGATGCGTACGTCGGGCGGAGCGGCGAGGACCGCGGGACCGTACCAGCAATCGAACACGAACAGTCCTGATGGCCGCAGGTGCATCGCAGCGGTGTGACACATCGCCATGAAATCGGAGTTGGTCGTTTGATAGCTCGCAACATGGAAGAGCGAGACGACTGCGTCGTAGAGTTCATTCGTGCGGACGATCCGCGCGTCGCCTTGCTGAAACGTCAGTCGCTTCGCTACTGCGCCTGGCAGAGTGGTACACCTGGCAGCGGCTCGGGCAAGCATATCGGCGCTCATGTCAACGCCAGAAACACAAAATCCCGCGGCTGCGAATTCCGCCGCGTGGCGTCCGGTGCCGCAACCTAGATCCATCACGTGACCTCCAACTATTCCGTACCGCCCGAGCAATCCGGTGACAAACGACGCTTCCGCCTTGTAGTTCTTGTCATCATAGAAAAGATCATAGTATTGCGAATATCTCGTGCTGAAGCTCATGAAGCGACTCCATGTCTGGTCGTATGGTGGTGGCGAAGTCACGCGTGACGCGAACGGGCTCTTGTTTATTCGAAGGCAACCAAAGCCAAAGCTCAGGGTGCTCATGAGAAAGGGTATCTAGCGGGGATTTTCAGACTACATGCATGACCGTTTTCAGCAAGGTGTTGACGGGTCGTTTCCTTGCTGAAGCATTCGCCGTCTGATCGGTCTATCGCTCAGCAAGTCCAGTGGGTCGGGAAACCCTGATGAGCGGCTTTATGGTTTTCACTTTCAGCGCTGAAGAAATCAGACGATGTTTTGGTCTTGTTGATACTGGGAGCGACGTTCTCGGCCAGAAACATGCTTTTGGCGGACAGCGCGGCAATGGTGGATCGAATATGGCACTAAGCTCACGAGGTCATACGCTTTCCACAGCGTTCCAACGCAAGCCAGAGCAGCGATCCAGAACCGAAGCAAAATGGAGGTAACGGCATGTCCCACGCTACCAGCTTAGGCGATGCAGGAGATAACGGTATTTTCCACCGATTTAAAGAACGCGCGGTCAAGCTCATAGGAATTTTGTTGTACGACGGTTTTTCGCTGCTGGAAGCGGGCACCCTTGCCGAGGTGCTTCATATCGCCAACGAGATTCAGTCTCGCAGTCTGAGAAGAAACGCAACTTACAGCGTCCGTCTAGTCTCTGCCTGCGGTGGGATGATAGCCTGTTCGTCATCCGTTTGCGTTTGGACCGAGCGCCTGGGCGGCCAGCGGTTCCAAGGCTTCGACGCACTGTATATTGCGGGCGGACCCGGCGCAAAGCGTGCAGCCGCCGACGAGGTGCTCATTGGGTTATTGACCATAGCATGTTCGCAGACCGGCGTCGTCAACCCTCTCGGCAACGGCGACTTGCTGTTGGCGGCAGCGGGCATTTCTCGCCGCGATTGGGCTTCGGTCGATCCGGGCATCTGGAGTCCGGAGACGTCTAACGTCGCGGCGTCGACCGAAGGCGGCGATGCGCTGATCAACTCGCTCGCGCTCGTGAAGCGGGACCTCGGATACGACATCGCGACAGCGGTTGCCGATCACTTCACCGTCTCCAAAGATCAGAATTTGGCGACCATGCTGAGCACCATGGGAACGAACACGCAGGCGGAAAAGGCACAGGAATCCGCGCGCTGGCTCGAACGAAATTGCGGACGCCCGGTTTCAATAGGCGACGCGGCTCGTACGGTGGCGATGAGCGAGCGGAACTTCCTGCGTCTGTTCAAGCGCGAGATGGGAGTGACACCGTCGGAATATCTTTTGCGAGCGCGCCTCGATCTCAGTTGTGAACTGTTGGTCAGAAGCGACTTGCCGATAGACAAGATCGCTCGCAGGGTTGGACTGACGAATGGCGAGCGGCTTTCGAAAGTGTTCAGGAGGCAATTCTCGATGTCGGCGACGGAATACCGCTGTCGAAAGAAAAGCGGCGCCACGGCCGATCCTGTGGAGAGGTCCGCTTAGGAACTGGCCAGGTTTCGAGGAGAAACAGATCTTCACGCATCTGTTCGCCTCGGAAGCTCGATGTCCGAGGGTCGCATGAGCGTCATATGAGCCTTGCACAAGGGCTTTTCTCAGGAAGCCGTCGGACCGGCCAAATACCTGCCTTAATCAGTCACGAACGGCGCCAGCAAGCTCGCGCAATCTAAATTCAAACAGAGCGCCACTCGAGGCGTTCAGTCTGGGTGTACCGGTCCTTTACCCGGACCTCGAGGCGCTGCGCGAGCAAGTCGGCGACGCGGGACTGCTGGTCGATCTGGCTCGGCCCGACAGCATGGCGGATGCGCGCACCAATTTTGTATTAGGCAAACTTATGCCGAGCCAATGCAATTACTCATCCTGCACACCAACCCTGTGAACCCCGGCACCATGCTGTCGTGCCGCACAGGATGACCGGCAAGTCACCCATGCGAGCGGAGCATTTCAAGAGACGAACCCCGACCCCGATCGATCTGCGCGCGCTACAGGCATTCGTCGCCGTGTGCGAAAGCGGCTCGATGACGTGCCGCGAAGCAGCTCGGCCTGAGCCAGAGCGCGGCCCGAATGTAACGGGGCGCGCGTTGGTGGAGTTGGCGGGGCCATTGATCGAGCATGCGCAGATGGTCAGAGCCCGCATCGGCGATGCCTCGCATACGGGCAAGATGCCGGTGCGGCTGGGTTGCGTCGATTCGTTCGCGGCGACTTTGCCACGATTTCACGATTCTTGCTCGTTCTTTCATAAACAGCAGATCAAGCTATAGCCTGGTTGGATACGAGGCGCTCCAGTGCCTCGTCAAACAACGGCCGAAAGTCAAGAGAGTTGTCAAAGCAACTAAGTGCGCGCCTTCGGTAACCTTCGTAATCTTCTGCGATGCGAGAGAGCGCATCCAGTATCTCGGAGGGCTGACTGACAGCGATTCCGCATCCGCTGACATCCATCATCCGCTGTAGCGAAGGCAGATTTCGCACTACGACCGGGATCCCGTTTCGCAGGCAAAATGCCAACTTCCCAGATGCCGCTGCCATCTGGTGAAAGTTTGGCCCTATATCGTCCGCGTAATAAACCACCCCTGCCCATGCGGATGCGTAGATGCTATCGAGCTGGTCATAAGGAACTGGATCAAGTGACAAGATAGCCCGATTCTGGCTCGCGTTCGAAACTTCGCGGATGTACGGATCATCGATGGTACGGCGGCGCCGTTCATGAAATAGCAATCGATAGGGGTCTGGCCACGAAGCTGCGGCGCGAGCCAGTTCAATGGATTGCATTTCTCGAGAAATCATGCCTGCATGTAAGACGATCCTGATATTGGGCGGCAGTGAAAATCGGCGATGAAGAAAAGCAGTGTCGACACCGCCTGGACGACCCATAGGGGAATTAGGCACATATGCTATGCGCTGCTCAGTGAATCCGTTCTCGAGAGCTAGCGAACGCGCCCGCTCTTCGTCTTGAGCTATGACGAGGTCTGCTCCACGACTCAGCGAGATCTCGCGCTTCTTCGCCCAGCGTATGACTGGGTTTCGGATAGTGCTGAGTAGATATATTTCGAGTGACCAGTAAGCCAGGCGACGAACCTTTGATTTACGAGCCACCGCGTTTGCCGCTATCAAACCAAATAGGTCAACACCGAATGCGACGTCGTAGGATCGTCCCCGCAGCTCGTCTACCGCTCCGAACGCGAAATCATGTACGCTAACCGCCAATGCTGCACAATTCAATGCGCTTCGTATCCACGCCGGGCACCATCGTTGGCTTTCTAGGCCCCGGTTCTTTTTCTGCAGAGCTATGATCGTCACACCCGCTGGGAACCCGGGCGCGTCCGGATAATCCGCACCAAGATCTCGCACGACTACGTCGACTCGATAGCCATTTTCAGCCAACCGACGGATCGCATTGATGATGCTCGGGGCCGCCCCGATGTACTCTTCCCAAAAACAGATCAGCGCTCGCGGGGCGGGCGGGTTCGGCATGGTGGTCTCCGCATTCGTTTGTCGCCTCGAATCGACTTTCCGTAGGTCGTCTTCTGCTATAGGCCGGGCTATGCAGAAAAATCGGCTTCGTTAGCGATATCTTGGTAGCGAAATCTTAATGTAACTTCAGGTTCAGCCGCCGGTACTGGCGGATAATGGCAAGTAGTTGGCCGACGACGCGGCGCGTTTGCAATAGCAATGTGAAACAGACGGCGCGATCAAATCTGAACTGCAACACCTTCCTCGTGTAAGGTGCGCACATGCAAAAAAGAAGAACGTATCAGCAGCTTCAGCCTGAAGAGCGCATGACCATTGCAAGCATGAAGCAGCAGGGTTCGAGTGTTCGGCCATGGCCCGAACTGTGAGCCGCGAGCTGACCAGAAACACGTGTTCTGTCGTGGGCTATGCGTCTGCCCCGGCGGAGTCGCTCAGCACGAGCCGACGCCGGCAATCAGTCTTCCGTCGGCGTGCTGGTTGAGCGCACCAGTCGACTGGTGCTGCTGGCGAAGATGGAAGACGCCACCGCCGCTTCGGCACTGGCGGGCTTCACTGCCAAACTGAATTCGATCGCCGCCCCACTGCGCCAGAGCTTCACTTACGACCAGGGTAAGGAAATGACCCGGCATCAGGAGCTCAGCGCCGCCACCGGCGTGCGTGTGTACTTCTGCGATCCGCACGGTTCATGGCAACGCGGTACCTGCGGGAACACCAACGGGCTGCTGCGGCAGTATCTGCCCAAGGGTACTGACGGCACTATCACGTTGCTGAGACGGTCGGGTAAGCTTGGTACAGAACCATACCTTTGACAGGTGAGGCACAAGCGAGTCCATTAAAAGGCTTCTCGGAATCTCTGTCTCGCCGCAGTCCTCGAAGTTTTTATCCAGTTCCCGACCAATGACAATATCAGGTAGTTTCGCATCGAGGCAACGGCGCAGCGCTTCGATGATCTGTTTATTGAACTCTAACCCACGCTTATAGCACCCTCGAAAATGTGCGCGATATCCAGTTCGCGCATTGAAGAACCAATCGAATAACCCAACGCCCACGGCGAATTGGACAACAGCGCGGGAGTCGTCCGGTTGGGCCTCTGCGTGTTCGCGTCCGAATCGCACTACGCCGAGACCGAACGCCTCGTCCAATGCCTTCACGGTTGCCACCAGCAGTGCGCTTGGCGGTCATGCCATTTCGTAGATATTCACAGCAACAGCATGAAGCCGCTCAACAAATAAACCGAGCCGGATTGCGGGAAAGGTCAGGGTTTCGGGGATGGTTTTTCAGGGTTGTATATCTCAATGCAAGGCAAGCCCGCGACGCGGGCGCGTCAGCCCGTAGGGAAAGCATCGCGGGGAGTCGGTGTGCAACGTTGGAACCCCGGCCCTCTGGCCGACGAAACCACAGGACGCTTCGTCGTCGCCGAGATAGTCAGCGAAATTATTGAACGCCCACCACGAAGCGCGCGCGAGTTCCACGTTCTGGTGCACCGAATAGTGCGTGCGCAACAGGCCGGACGACTGTGACGTGCTGCCCGCGCCGATCATGCCCTGTTCGATAATCAGCACCCCGTTGAGCTTTGCCTCGTGTGCCGTACGGATGAGCGCAGCCAGCACATGCCCGTTCTGCAAATCATCGTTGTCGTTCGGACATCACCGATATGTACCGCGTTCCGTGCTGTCGGTTATACCGCTCGCAAAGCTTGAGCCCGGCGACGTTCGCGATAGCGTAGGCTTCGTTGGTATGCTCGAAGCTGCTCGTGCAGGTACTCTTCCTTTATGGGCTGCGGGCAACACTTTGGATAAGTGCATGATGAACCAAAGAAGAGGAGATCAGGAGGTGCGTGTGAGACCACCTGGTACCGCGAAACTGGCTTCAGCCAACGTCATGGCATATTCGGTCAACCCGTCTAGTGACCCTGGAACTGCTCCTATGCTTGCAGACGCGTGGGGTCGTTCTCTCTTCATCAAGCGGGGCCGCGTGATGGTCAAGCTCTATACGGCCGATCGAAAATTCCTGACGAGCCGCGTGCTGTGCGCGGGTGATGTCATCTTGCCGGCGTCAGGTGGGCACGGGTTCGAGGTCATCGACGACGTATCTTTCATCGAAGTCAAGCAGAGCCCCTATGTGGGAGAGCAGGAGAAAGTGCGCTTCACGGCGAACCGATAACCGATGAATCGAATTGGCGATGCCGGGAAGTACGTGTTCGACGCAAGACCAGAGGGGTGGATGATGGAAGACGCGGTGAGTTCTGAAGACGCAATGGCAGCGGCGAAGGCAGAAGCGTCGCTCGGGCACTCCTGTCGGCGCATCGTCCCGGTCATTCTCGCAGGCGGATCGGGCACGCGCCTCTGGCCGATGTCGCGTGAGCAGTTTCCAAAGCAATTGATCGATGTGGTCGGACGGGATTCATTGCTGCAGGCTACCGTCACACGGATGGAGGGTTTCGTCGGCGGCTTCGACGTCGACACTCAGCCGATTATCGTGTGTGGGGAGGAACACCGGTTCCAGACAGAAGAGCAGGTGCGGGCGTGCGGCGTCTCCGCGAAGATTATCGTCGAGCCTGAGCGGCGCGATACGGCGCCGGCGCTCACGCTCGCGGCGCTCGCAGCCGTTAATCAGGATGACGACGCGATCATGGTGGTGATGCCGTCTGACCATTCCATCTCAGACATTCCGGCGCTGCATCGTGCGATCGCAATTGCCGCTGAATATGCCGAACGCTCCATGATCGTGACGTTTGGCGTTGCGCCCACACGGCCGGATACCGGCTTTGGCTACATCCGAATCGGCGACGCCCTCGAAAACGGCGCACATCTGATCGACCGCTTCGTCGAAAAGCCCACGACCGAACTCGCCGCGCAGTACGTTGCTGCAGGCACCTACTGGTGGAACAGCGGCATCTTCATCGTGCGAGCGGGCGTGTGGCTCGAAGCGCTAGCCAAGCTCAACGGCGACATGCATGCGGCCTGCACCGCGGCGTTCGCGGAAGGCAAGGCGGACGACAACTTCATTCGTCCTTGCCCGTTTCAGTTCGGCCGTGTGCCGGCGGATTCCATCGACTATGCGGTAATGGAGCACATTGGCGCGGCCGGCTCGCCTTGCAAAGGCGTGGTCGTGCCATTGGCGGCGGGATGGTCGGACCTCGGATCCTGGGATGCCGTGTGGGAAGCGATGGAGAAGGACGGGCTCGGCAACGTCGCGAGCGGGCGTGTCGTTTTCGAAGGCGCGACCTCGAGCTATGTGCGCGCCGAGGGCGGGCGGCTGGTTGCATGCGTTGGCACCTCCAACGTAGTCGTCGTCGACACGGACGACGCGGTGCTCGTCGCCGACCGCTCACACGCGCAGGACATCAAGACGCTGGTGGCGCGCTTTCGCGAGCAGCGCGCGCCTGAAGCCGAGACGCACCGGAAGGTGCGCCGTCCGTGGGGCTTCTATGATGCGATCGAGCGCGGCGAGCGGTTTCAGGTGAAGCGCATCGTGGTTGCGCCAGGCGCTCGCCTGTCATTGCAGATGCACCACCATCGCGCCGAGCACTGGGTCGTCGTGCGCGGCACCGCGCTCGTGACACGGGGCGAGGACCAGTTTCTTCTTTCAGAAAACCAATCGACCTTCATTCCGCTCGGCGTGCAGCATCGGTTGGAGAATCCGGGCAAAGTGCAGCTCGAAATCATCGAGGTTCAATCGGGCAGTTATCTCGGCGAGGACGATATTGTGCGCCTGGACGACTGCTACGGCCGAATTTGACCCTATCGCATTACATAGTGCATCGGAACCCAATCCTATCGACTTGAGGATTGCCACATGATGCCAGTGGCAGCGAAGGCCTTGCGTGGCACAGTTCGTTATGAATGTTCAGGTCATACGTGACGAGAACGCCGGGCATCGCGCCGGCTTTGGAGGGTAGAGAAGCGTCTCACTGCTCATTGGAGATGATTCTGCTGTGTCTCGCCATTCGGACGGATCACGACGGGCGCGGTTGCCCGTATCGTGCGCGTGTCCGATGGCGCACAGGGCGTACAGCCGGTCAACAACTCTAGCGACCAGCTCTGACGACGCTCCCAGCGTTGGCCAGCGCCTTTGAGGCCGATTTCACCGACGTGCCGTACCCGGCGGCCGTCCAGTTTCCCCTTGATGCCCAAGCGCACGCGACAGATTGCCCACCTCGCGCTTGAGCAACTCCGCGAACTGCGCGACGCGCTCATCGGTTACGCGCACGCTCGGCCCGAAGATGCACACCGAACCTGCCACCTGGTTCGCGCCGTTGAAGAACGGCGCGGCTACCGCGACTGCGCCGGCGATCAGCTCGTGATGGCTGGTGCCGAAGCCTCGTGCGCGGACCGCGTCGAGATCGGCGGCTAGCGCCGCGACGTCCTGATCCGGATCGGTCAGATAGCGCCGCAGATCGTCCTTCGACAGCGGCATCTGCGAAAGAATCGTGCGGCCGCTCGCGCCGAGCACGAGCTTCTCGCGATAGCCGACCCCGCGCCGGAAACTCAGCGGCTGCGGACTTTCCAGTTCGGCCACGCAGATCCGGTACGTCCCCTCCGGCACGAACAACGCGACCGTCTCCGATGTCGCTTCCCAAAGCTCACGCAGCATCGGCTGCGCGAGCTGCGCGATCGTATTGCTCGCCATCCACGCGTGCGCGAGTTGCGCGACCGAACTGCCGAGCCTGAAGCGTTGCGGCTCGCCCGACGAGGCGAGAAAGCCGTTCTGTTCGAGCGTATTCAGCAGGCGGTACAGCGTCGGTCGGCTCAGGTCCACGCGGGTCAGCAGCTCCGCGACGGTCAATTCTTTGTCCCCGGGTCGGTACGCCAGAAGAATTTCTAGCGCCCGTTCGACTGCCCGCACATTTTCGTGCGGCTTTTTTTCTTCCATTTGAAATTTCCTTTCTGCGGCGGTCCGCGTCGATTGCACATTGTAGTGAAAGTCCCTAGCCGCAAGAACTTGACGTCGATCAATCTGTCCGTACAATGAGACGATATTCTCACACAACGGACAACCGGATTCGGAGGAATGATGGACAAGAACATGTCGGAAACTCTGGTTCGCACTGGCCCAGGCACGGCGATGGGCGATCTGATGCGCCGCTACTGGGTGCCGGTGCTCCTCGCCAGCGAAATCGCAGAGCCTGATTGCCCGCCGGTGCGCGTGCAGATCCTCGGCGAAAAGCTGCTCGCTTTTCGCGATTCCGACGGCCAGCCGGCGCTGATCGACGAGTTCTGCTCGCACCGCGGCGTGTCGCTGTACTTCGGCCGCAATGAAGAGAACGGCATCCGCTGTTCGTATCACGGTCTGAAATTCGACCGCAACGGCAACTGCGTGGAAGTGCCGTCCGCGCCGCAGGCGTGCAAGCACATGGGCATCACCGCGTATCCGTGCATCGAACGCGCGGGCATCGTGTGGGCGTACATGGGGCCGAAGGACCGCCAGCCGGCGCCGCCGGATCTCGAGTGGTGCAATCTGCCGGAGAGCCACGTGTTCGTCTCGAAGCGGCTGCAGGAATCGAACTACCTGCAGGCGATGGAAGGCGGCATCGACACGAGTCACGTGTCGTATGTACACCGCTACGAAGTCGACGAGGACCCGATGCACCAGGGCACGAAGGCACTCGACTACATCAAGGCGGACGGCAACGTGATCTTCGAGATCGAGAAGCAGCCGTTCGGCCTCACGCTGTTCGGCCGCCGCAACGGCGAGCCGGATTCGTACTACTGGCGCGTCACGCAGTGGCTGTTCCCGTGGTACACGCTGATCCCGCCGTTCGGCGATCACTCGCTCGCGGGCCACGTATGGGTGCCGATCGACGATCACACCTGCTGGGCGTGGAGCATCAACTTCCGCCCGGACCGTCCGCTCGACGAGCAGGAACTGGCCGACCTGAACGCCGGCAAGGGCATTCATTGTGAGTACGAGGAGGGTGGCACGTTCCGGCCGAAAGCGAACAAGGACAACGACTACCTGATCGACCGCCAGGCTCAGAAGGAAAAGCGCGCGTACTCGGGCGTGTTCGGCTTCGCGATGCAGGACGCGTCGCTGCAGGAAAGCATGGGTCCGATCCAGGATCACAGCAAGGAAAAGCTGCTGCCGACCGACCGCGCGATCGTGATGGCGCGCCGCATGATGTACGAGGCGGCAACGGCGCTGGTGCCCGACACCGATCCGCCCGCGATCGACGCCGACCAGCAGCGCGTACGTGCTGCCGGCGTGCTGCTGCCGCGCGATCAGAAGCCGCAGGAATGGGCGGTGATCCATCTGCACGACGGCAAGGACCAGCCGATCTACTCGATCTGATGCACCGCGGAGCCGGACTTCGGTCCGGCTGCGCGTGTCGTCGTCTGGTCCGACTGGACCTTCTGCCCATTCCGCAAAAGGAGGCCGGCTGCGCGCCGGCATGCAATGCAGCAACGTAAAAGACTCGAGGACAAGGTCGCGCTGATCACCGGCGGCGGAGGCGGCATCGGTGCCGCGACCGCGCGCGTGTTCTGCGCGGAGGGCGCCGCGGTGGTGCTGGTCGATGCGAACCCGGAGGCGCTCACGCGTGTCGCCGACGAACTAAAGGCGGCTGATCCGTCCGCGCGTGTCGAGACGTTCGCGGCCGACGTGTCGCACGACGCCGATGCGGTGCGCGCGGCGCGACTCGCCGCCGATTCGTTCGGCCGGCTCGACGTGCTGGTGAACAACGCGGCGATGCGCAACTACAGCGCGCTCGCCGACGCGACGCCGGCCGAGTGGCAGGCGATGGTGTCGGTCAATCTGGTCGGCACATCCAACTATTGCAGGGCAGCGCTGCCGTTCCTGCGTCGCGCGGGCCGCGCGAGCATCGTCAACGTGTCGTCGTGCTACGCGGTGACCGGCCGCAAGGGCATGGGCCTGTACGACGCGACCAAGGCCGGCATGCTCGCGATGACCCGCACACTCGCGTTCGAGGAGACCGCGAACGGCGTGCGCGTGAACGCGGTGTGCCCGGGTTCGACGCTGACCGAATTCCACATGAGCCGGGCCATTGCATCGGGCAAAAGCGTCGAAGTGCTGAAGACGCAACGCCAGGACACGTCGTTGATCGGCCGTTGGGCGTCGCCCGAAGAGATCGCATGGCCGATCCTGTGGTTCGCGAGCGACGAGGCTTCGTACATAACCGGCACGACACTGATGGTCGACGGCGGCCTGTCGGCGATGTGAGCGGAGGAGGTGGCATGAACATGACCGATTCCACGCTGATGGTGCGTGTCGCCGCACGGCGCGACGAAGCCGACGGGATTGCCGGCTTCGAGTTCGTCGACATCGACGGCCGCGACCTGCCGCCGTTCGAGGCGGGCGCGCACATCGACGTCTACGTGCCCGGTGGGCCGGTGCGGCAGTACTCGCTGTGCAACGCGTCTCGCGAGCGTCACCGGTATCAGATCGCGGTGTTGCGCGCCGCCGATTCGCGCGGCGGATCGCAGCGCATGCACGACGCGGTGAACGAAGGCGACGCGATTCGCATCGGCGTGCCACGCAATCACTTTCCGCTCGCCCGGCATGACGCGAAGCCGCTATTGCTCGCGGCCGGCATTGGCGTGACGCCGATTCTCTGCATGGCGGAGCAACTCGCGGCAATGGGCGCGGCGTTCGAAATGCATTACTGCGCGCGCTCGAAGAGCCGTGCGGCGTTCGTCGAGCGAATCGCCGCGTCGTCGTGGGCGGACAACGTGCAATACCACTTCGACGACGCGCACGGCACGCTCGATCTGAACGCACTGCTGACGGACGCCGGCGCGGACCGGCATCTATATGTGTGCGGTCCGCAGGGCTTCATGAACGCGGTGCTCGACACGGCCCGCTCGCTCGGCTGGAGTGACGATCGTCTGCGTTACGAATACTTCGCGGCGGCGCAGCCGTCGGGTGATGGCGCGTCGTTCGACGTGCGGCTCGCGCGCTCGGGCCGCGTCGTGTCGATTGCGGCCGATTGCACTGTCACCCAGGCGCTCGCGGCGGCGGGCGTCGACGTGCCGGTGTCGTGCGAGCAGGGCATTTGCGGCACCTGCGTCACGCGGGTGCTCGAAGGCGAACCTGACCACCGCGACCTGTTCCTGTCGCCAGAAGAGCAGGCCCGCAACGATCAGTTCCTGCCGTGCTGTTCACGCGCGAAGTCGAGGGTGCTCGTGCTCGATCTGTAACCGTAATCGCCGGCCCGGCCGCCAGGCGCGGTCGGCGCCATCCATCAGAAAGAAAACGGGCGGCCGCTGGCACGCCCGGCATCGGAGGAGTCATGGAGAAGAATCTGGCGTCGTCGTCGGAGGGTATGCCCGCGAGCGTCTGGACCGAAAACGGTGCGAGGGCGGCGAGTAGCGCCGACACGAGCCCGTATCGCTGGGTCGCGCTGTTCATCGTCTGGGCCGCGTTTCTGCTCAGCTATGTGGTCCGCGTCGCGTGGAGTACGGTGGCCGCGCCGGTCGGCGCGTCGCTCGGCATTGGCGTGTCGATGCTCGGTGCGTTCGTGACCGCGTTTTACGCGGGCTATGTGATCGCGAACGTGGTTGGCGGCATGCTGACCGATCTGCTCGGCGGTCGCGCGATGCTCACGCTTGCGCTGCTGCCGCTCGGCGTGCTCACGTTCACGTTCGGCTATACGCATTCGCTCGCATTCGGCATCGTGATTCAGGCCGCGATGGGTTTCGCGGCGGGCGCCGACTACTCGGCCGGCATGAAGATCATTCCCGCATGGTTCACGCGCGACCGTGGCCGCGCAATGGGCCTCTACACGACCGCGACGTCGCTCGCCGTCGTGATCGCGAATGCGGTCGTGCCGTCGTTCTCCGCGCGGCACGGCTGGTCGAACGCATTCCATATGCTCGGCATCGTCACGTTCGCGTGGGGCATCGTCACGTTGCTGCTGCTGAAGAACCGGCCGTCGAACGAAGCGAAGCCCGCGCGCAACAGCCTCCAGGAAATGCTCGGCCTGTTGCGCAACCGTAACCTGATCGCGCTGTCGATCGCGGGATGCGGCGGGTTGTGGGCGACCGTCGGCTTCGGTGCATGGGGCAACGCACTGATGACGCGCCAATACGGCATTGCGCCGATCGTCGCCGGATCGATCGTCGCCTCGTTCGGCATCGGCGCGGTGATCGCCAAGCCGACGCTCGGCTGGATCTCCGACCTGCCTGGTGTGTCGCGGCGGATGATGTCGATCGGCTGCCTGATCGCCTTCGCGATCGCGCTGCTGGTGTTCGGCTACTGCTCGACGGTGCATCAGTTCTATCTGGTCGCGCCGATTCTCGGTGCGTTCTCGTTCGGCTATCTGCCGGTGCTGATGGCTCAGGTCAGCGACGCATCGGGCAAGCGTCTCGCGGGCGCGAGCGCCGGCTGGACCAATGCTATCTGGCAGTCCGGCAGCGCGGTGTCGCCGATGGTGGTCGGCTCGCTGTATGGCGCGAGCCATTCGTTCATGCTCGCGCTCCTCACACTCGCGATCGGACCCGCTATCGCGGTCATCGCGATGTTCTTCGTCAACCCGCACATCGCACGCGAATGACCGATTCTCCGGTAGCCGACGCGGCCCCGCGCCGGCTACCGCGACGACAGAGGTCGGACGATAACTAATCCGCATCACAAAACAACTCACTTTCCAGCAGGAGACACATGGTGAAGCACAAGCCTCTCGCCAGGCCGTCGAAGGTCCTTTTTGCATGTGGTATTGGTATCGGCATCAGCGGCGCGGCGCATGCGCAGTCGTCGGTCACGCTCTATGGCATCGTCGACTCGGGGGTGACCTACGTGACTCACGCTGTCACGCCGCAGGGATCGTCGGGCACGCAGGTCGCTCTCGGCACCGGCAACCGGCTGAATTCGCGTTGGGGTTTCACGGGCAAGGAAGATCTCGGCGGCGGACTACGGGCGATTTTCACGCTCGAATCGGGCATGTCGATGAACACCGGTGCCCTGCAGCAAGGAGGGCGGCTGTTCGGCCGGCAGGCGTTCGTCGGACTCGAATCGGACCGCTACGGCGCGATGATGCTCGGCCGGCAGATGACGCCGATGTATCGCTACTTCCTCGCGCTCGACCCGCTCGGTTATTCGAGTTACGGCCTTTCCGCGCAGGACGCGCAGTTCGTCGGTCGCGCGGATAACGCGGTGTCGTATCTTGGCCACGTGGGACCATTCGAGCTGAATGCGCTCTACAGCCTCGGCTATGACGCAGTCACCTACAACGTGCCGGTGGCGGGCTCGTTCCGCGTCGGCAAGCAGTACGACATCGGCGGACGCTATGTGCAGGGGCCGCTGAATCTGACGTTCGTGTACGAGCAGCGGCAAGGCTCGGCCATCGCTTCATCGGGCGACAGCGAGCGCCGCTACGTGGCCGGCGGTTCGTATCAGATCGGCAAGGCGACGCTGTACGGCGGCTACGAATTGCTGCTGAACGACGTCCGGTCGACGCTCGCGGCATCGCCGCCGCAGTCGATGGCGTTCGCGGGCGTGCGCTACAGGGTGGCGCCGGCGCTGGACCTCGCAGCCGCGACTTACTACCACGCGTATCGCCAGGTCGACGCGCACGCATTGAGCACCGGTGTCAACGCGGACTACTGGCTGTCGAAGCGCACGGCGCTGTACACCGACATCACGTATGTGATCAACAGCTCGAAGGCCGCGCTGAGTGCGACGGGGTGGGCGACTTCGGTCGCGACGACGACCGTGAAGACCGGCGCGAACCAGCTCGCTGTTGCGGTCGGCGTGCTGCACAAGTTCTGACTTCACGCTGCAAAGAGGGCGACCGAGGCCGCCCTCTCAATCGCTCAGTGCATCGCGATGATCGCGCCGGCCTTTCGCCGACGCGTAATACCGCTGCAAGGCGTCGGTCGAGCGCGCGCTCAACGCGCGGATCTGGGCGTGCCAGTCGGTTTCCACTGGCCACTCACCGGCGATCACGCTTGGATAGATCTGCCGCGCGTAGCGATGCAGTGCCTTCGCGCCGATGTTGCCGCTGACGCCAAGCAACGCATGCAAGCTCGCGTGCGTCGCCTTGATATCGACGGCCGCGCTGTTGCCTGCGAGGCGCACGACGAGCGAGCGAATCTGTTCGATGCCGTTCAGGAACGATTCGTCAAGCAGATCGAGCGAGACCAGTTCCTTGAGGTGCGCTTCGTCGAGCAGGCTTTCTTCAGCGATGGTGGCGGCCGCGGGCGCGTTCGCAGTGGGGGGCAATGCCACCGGCGTCGCCGCAAAATCCGTTTGCGCGGCTCCGCCCGCGGTTTCCGTGATTCGTTGTGGAGCGTCCGCAACCAGCGCGCCGCGTGTGCCGAACTGCCGCGCGAGACATGCGTACAGCGAGCCGGCCTGCACCGGCTTGATCAACACCTCGTTGATCCCGGCGGCAACGCAGGCCTGCACCGCTTCGGCATCGGTGTGACTGGTCAGCGCAATGATAGGCAGCGTCGCGTAGGCATCGGTGCGCGCGCGAATCGACTTCGTCGTCTCGATGCCGTTCATGCCCGGCATGTTCACGTCCATCAGGATCGCGTCGATGAAGCCGTCTTCGTGCAGTTTGGTCAGCACCGCCTGACCGTGGTCGGCCTCGACGACGCTCGCGCCGCAGCGCTCCAGATACGCCTTCGCGACAAGCCGGCTGTAGGTGTCGTCGTCGGCGATCACAAAGGTTCTGCCGGCGAAGACATCGGGCAGTTCGCCCGGCTGACGATGCGTACCGTTGTCGAAGAGGGTCTGCAACGCGGTGAGCAGTTCCTGCACACTCGACGTCTTGCTGATGATCTCGTCCATGCCGGCGCGCCGCGCGCGCAGCCGCACCGCGATGCCCGGTTCGGCGGTATAGGCGGCGATCAGCACGTTGCGGTTCGGGCAGTCTCTGTCGCCGCGGAGGCGCTCGGTCGTCGTGTAGCCGTCCATCGCGGGCATGCTGATGTCCATCAACACGAGGTCGTAGAGCGGCGCGCGTCGCAACGTGGCGAGCGCAAGCTCGCCGCCCGACGCCTCGCTGACATAGGCGCCGGCCTTCGTCAGCACGCGGCGGGTGCGGGCGCGCAGCGTGTCGTCGTCGTCGACGACGAGCACGCGCTTGCCCTTGAACGCCGGCATCGCCCGTTCGAACAGGCGCCGCTCGTGCTCCTCGACCTCGTCGGCCGCTACCGGTGGAAAGCGCAGCGTGAACGCGGTGAACTTGCCGAGTCCCGATTCGCAGTCGATGCTGCCGCCGAACGCGCGCATCGCGCGCTGGCAGTACGCGAGCCCGAGCCCGGTGCCGCCCGAGTTGCCGGCCGTGCGAAACGGCTCGAACAAATGCTGCAGGATCTCCGGCGCGATGCCGGGGCCGGTGTCGCGTACGATCACCGAGTCGCGGTCGACGGTCAATGTGAGCGTCGCCTGCGGATCCGCGACGATGTGATGCAGCGCGTTCTTGATCAGGTTGAACAACGTGAACAGATAGACCGTCTCGTCGACCTTGAACACGAAGTCGCGCCTGACGACGACGCTCACCTTCGCGCGTTCCTTGTCGTTGTCGAAGCCGTATTCGGCGAGCGCCTTGCGCGTGGTCGCGCCAGCATGGAGGTAGCTGAGACTATCCGGGCGGATCGATTTCGCGGCGACTTCGTCGAGCGTCATCGCGATGATGCGCAGGCCGCGCTCGATCGACAATTGCCCCTGCGCGAGGTGGTTGTACATCAGCGAGGCCGTGCCGTCGGTCAGCGTCGGCGCCGCGCCCGCTTCGGTCGCCGCGGGCAGCGCTTCCTCGACGCGGTCGAGCACGTGCCGCAACTGGCTCAGCGGATTGCGCATCTCGTGCGCGATGGAACCCGCGAGCGCCTGCAACGCGCGGTTCTTTTCGACGAAGATGCGTCCCTTGCTGATCGCATGACTGAACGCCATGCTGCACAGCACGACCACTGGCAGCAACGCGAGATTGGACTTGTCCTGCGCGCTCAGAACGACCGGCGTCGGCGCGCTCAATACGCCGGCGAGCCCGCCGGAAAACACGCCAATACCGATGCAGGTTATCAGTAGCAGGGGGTTGTCGATACACAGCGCCAGAATGAAGATCATCATGACCTCGGTCATCATCCACATCGTGGAGAAACCGTTTCTGACGGTCAGGAACGTGCAGACGAACGGCAGCACGTAAATCAGACAGCAATGCCAGTAGATCAGCAGCGCGGGGTTGTAGCGCCTCGGCCAGCGCGCCTGGAACAGCAGGGGAACGCAGACGGCCGCCGCGCTGAGCCGCAGCAGCAGGTTGTCGTAAGGCTGCGGAAGGATGTAGGTCCAGACGACGTAATAGATGGGGTGACACAGGAGGCCGAGTGCGCCTCCCCATCGAATTGCGAACCTGCTTCGTTCCAGCATATCCCGCATGCTTTCGCGCGGTATCGCCATCAGGCCTCCGAGTTCATCAGGAACCCATCATTTCATGCGTATTGAATTGCTGTGATTCGACGCCTTCGGCGAGCGAATCGCCGTTCTTGCCGTGAAACGGTCCGACCGAAAAGCCATACTTCTTCAGGAGACCATGAGTATAAGAGACCGACCACACGGGCGGGCTGCCAATGATGAAATCGGAGGCGATACCTTCCTGCCATGCCGAATAGCCTTCGGCGAAGCAGGTATAGCAGTCGCGGGTGGATGGCAGCCTGAACGGGAACGCGGTGTCGAGTCCGGCGGGCCCGCGCGCGAAGCATTCAATATAGAGCGTATGACCGCGAGAAGCGAGTTCCGCTTCGACGCTTGCCGCGCGCGGATGCGAGTCGTCGATCCAGAATTGCGCGCGTTTGAGATCGGCCGCGCTCAGGTAAGGCACGCTCGTGCTGCTCGCGAGAATCGCACCGTCGAAGTCCGGCAGCGGCGTGTCCGGGCTGAACGTATGCACCGATACTTTCGATTTTCCGAGCAGGTCCGACGCGAGCAGCTCGTTCGCCTGATCGATCAGCAGGTTGATCTTGTCGGGCAGATCGATCAGCACCAGCTCCTTCGGCGCATCCTTGTAGAGCAGATACTTCGCGACCGTCGTGCCGAGCCGGCCGGCCGCGCCGAACAGCGCGAGCTTCGTGTTGCCGAGCTCGAGGTCGAGCTGTTCGCAGCAATGGATCGCCCAGTCCTTCAGCATCGCCGCGGTCGCCGCGTGGCCCGTCGTGATGTGAGGCGGCTTGACCGGCCGGGGCAGCGCGCCGTAGTTGCACGCGTAGGGCGTCGACGCGCCCATCGCGACCATGTTCAAGCCCGCCTTTCGGGCGAGTTCGAGCGCCGGAAAGAATTGCGTCTCGCGAAAGCGCTTGATGCCGCGCGGGCTGCCGAGCCACATTTCGAGCGGCACCGGGCAGGCGATATTCGCGCCGATCACCTGCGCGCCCGAATAGATCGGCGATGCGATGAAAGGCCTGGTTTTCCACAACTCCTCTTCGAACGATTCGCTTCGTTCGCGAACGTTGTGAAAAGAAAATGAAAGGGTTTCCCAATCGGTCGCGTGGAACAGAAAGCCGACTCCCCCCTGACGGGCCGGCAGGCTATCCCGGATCTGTTCCGGGTGAATTTCGTGCTTGAGCGCAAGCGGTGCACTATTCCGATGCAAAAGAAGTCCGGTTGGCTCGTTTGAAACAGGCGACACGTCTTTAAGGAGAGCGGTTTTCATTGGTTTTTCCGTGGTTTTGATTAGACGCTGGAAAAGTCAGCGCGCGGCGTGGCCAGCCGGTTGGACCGGCGACCCTTCAACTCTAGAGAAATCCACACCGATATGCCCGTCTGTTCGTGCACACAGCATTCACGAGCGGTCCATGACGGGTTGCCCGCCGGGTGGGGGTCGGCTTTGGGCAAACTCTTGAAAGGATTACGGCAGAAGTTTCGATGTATTACGGCGCGTCGTGGACCGTCATCGAATGGAAAAGGGCCGCTCGGCGGCCCTTTGCTTGCATGCCAGGCGAATTCCGGATTAGCGTGTGATGCTATAGCCGATTCGCGCGATCCAGCGATGCTGGTTGTAGTCGAGAATGTCCTCGCCATAACCACTGAAGAAGCCGAGCCACAGATAACCGCCCCAGCGGCTATTGATCAGCTTCGCCAATGGATAGGTGAACTGCGTATCGACGCTGCCTTTGCCGCCTTGCGTTCCTTTGCGCAGCGTCGTGTCCAATTGCGCTCCGTCGGGGCTGCCGTAGATGAACCGCAGGTCCACATAGCCGCGGTAGTCGGCGATGTCGTGGTTCTCGCCGGCGATGTGCGTATAGTAATAAATCTTCGGCTCGATGGTCAGATGGTAGCTGTGGATGTCGCCGAAATCCCAGATCGGCTTGAGGAACACATAGTCGACGCCGCGCGATTCCGGACCGTCGCGTCCATTCGATTCGTGTTCGTAGCCGGCCATCACGCCCATTCTGCTCCACCACTTGCTCTTCCAGCCGGTGTCTTCGAGGTAATAAAAGAGTGCCGGCATATAGCTGGTGTCGCGGAACGGCGCCGAGTACTTCTTGATATCCCACAGCGAGGTTTGCGTATAGGCGAAGTACAGGTTGTCCGCGAAACCACGCGAGCGCGGGTCGTCCGGAACGACGAGGCGGAACTTGAAGCTGAGCTGGAATTTCGCGAGGGACTCGCTACCGCCGCCATCGGCGAAATACGTCGGTTCGAAGGCGGAGAAGCGGCTCAGGAAAGTGTTGATTTGCGGCACCGGCGCATCCGGTCGTGATGGCGCGGGCGACGACGCGATCAGGCTCGTCGACGACGGTGCGCCGCTCGCGGTGCCCGCCGCCGTTGCTCCATTGGCGCTCCCGGCCGACGCGAGCGCCGCGTCCTTGCCGGAGCGCGGCGGACGCGTCAGCAGCACGTACGATGGCGACACGTCGAGATCCGGCACGTCGATCTGCATCGCGCCGCGCGCCCATTCGGGCCACGTGCCGGTATAGCGCACTGCCTTCAGTTCGCCGGCGGCGAGCTTCAGATGCTCGGGTGCGCCGCTTTCGCGCGTGAGCGCGAGCCGATGCGGTACCACGTCGGTATTGCTGATCGCGATATTCAATTGCGCCGGCACGTCGACTTCGGTGCCACCGGGTTGATCGCCGGCATAGACGATCGTCACTTCGAGTGGACTGCTCGATAGCGCTTCGCGCGGCGGACGCAATACGGAAACGCCGGCGACGCTATACGCGGAGTAACTGCCGAGCACCAGCGCAGTCATGCAAAGCGATAACCAGGGGAGAAGCCTGGAAAGCGAGCTGGAAACCGAGCCGGAAAGCGGACTTGAAGATAATCGGGAAACACGCGAGCGGTGGCTGCGAACGGCGGACTGGCGGTCTTTCTTCACGCGAGACATCGATCGATTCCGCACACGAAGCTCCTGGTGGTCTACGAGAGTTCAGGTCGCAAAGAGACGATAGCGTTAATGCGTGCAATTGGGTAGAAAATCGCGGCCGCCGTGTTTGATTGCGGAAATGGCGACGCGTGCCGGTTCCCGCTATCTGGCATTCTGCTCATTCTGCCAGTGCGATTACGGATTGCGTGAGTGGAAAAATGAATTAGGAGCGCTATCGGTGCAAATAGCGGGGGGAAGTGGGGATAATGCCGGTGTGTCGTTGCATTTGCGCAACGAAGGCTTAAATGTCAAATCGATTGTCATTCGCGACCCGGTGTATCCCCGCGTTCGCCTCAGTCATTTCCGTTATGGCAATTGCGCGTCAATTGGCGATTCGCTTTCGTGACAATTCGTTGCGCGGCCAATGCGGCGACTGAATGCTTTCTTCAATAGGCGAATTTCCGGTATTGCTCCGGCGCGCTTGCATTGTCGAGTTCGCTCACGCGCGGCATATGGCGCAGCAGGCGTTTCGCCCGTGGCGCCAATTGCTGATAGACGGCGCCGGGTACGTCGATGTGGACTTCCGAAGCGGCCCACGGTTGTCTCCTTTATCGAATCGTCGAGTTGGGGATGCCTGAGATACCTGAAGTTGCCTGGATGTGCCTGGATGTGCAGCTCATTGCCTCGGCGAGACCAGCAGCGACACCGGCACGCCGTGACAATCGACCTCCGCGAGAACCGTCGCGCCGAGCTCGGCGCCCGACCTGGTGGGCGCGTCGAACGGGCTCGCGTCGTGATCGATGTGCAGAATGTTCAGCGGCCAGGAGGGCCGCGTCAGCCGCTCGTGCGCGAACGCGCCGACCCAAAGCGGCGCCGCGGAGGTGCCGTTGTCGACCGCGTAGCCGCTCGGCCAGAAGCGAAGCACGTAGCGTTCCTCGCGCGAATTGCCCGGTCGCATGAAGACCAGCGACGACGGCACGCCATTGTTCAGCTTCGGCAGCACCGGCAGCGACACCGCCGCGACGTCGGGCGAAGCGAGCGACAGCAGGCTGTGCGCGGATACGTCGGTGCCCTCGACCCAGCCCTGCGCGCGCAACTGCTCGCGTATCGAAGCGGGCTCGGAGACCCATTGCAGCGTCAGCGGCTCCTTGCGATCGCCGCCCATGTCGGAGCGAAAGCACGGCAGCCGCTTCCACCCGGAGAGCTTCCACTGCGTCTGCGTGAACTGCACGGGGGGTGGTTGCGGCGCGCCGTCCGGCGGCGTCGGCATTGCGAGGCCGAGCTGCAGGCCGACACTGAGCGCTACGACCGCGAGCACCACGAGCGGCATGAAACGGCGCGGCGGCGGCGGCCGCGGATGCCGCCAGATCGCCGTCAGCGCAATCAGCGCGACCCACACACACGCGAGCGCCGCGCCGCCGATCGCGTCGGACACCCAGTAGCGGCCGAAGTAGACGCCCGCGAGCGCGACCACGATCACGACGATGATGCTGGCGGCGGCAACCAGCACGCCTCCGAGCTTGCCGATCCGGCGCGCGAGCAGAAACGCGAGAAAGCCGTAGATGATCACCGTCGCGGCGACGTGATTGCTCGGAAACACGAAGTGGCCACTCATGAGTTCGTTGGGCGGGGCGCGGCGCATCGCGAGTTGCAGGCCGAGAATCAGCAGCTGCGAAAACACGACCGCCGCGAGCCAGTAGACGATCGTGCGCCAGCGCCGCTCCCACACCATCCACAGGGCAACCGTGACGACCAGCGCGAACAGTGTGATGCCGCTGCCGAGTGTCGCGAGCGCCGCGAGCAACGTGTCGCCCCACGGCGTGCGTATCGATTGCAGAAAGTGATAAACGGACAGGTCGATGGTCGTCAGCGGATCGCCGCTGACGACGTCGTCGAGGATCCCGAAGAAAAGCGCGCCGGCCACCAGCACGATCAGCGACGTCGCGAGCAGGTGGGTCGCATCGGGCGTGTCGGGGTCGAGCATGCGGCGCGCGATGCGGCCGAGCGGACCCGGATGGTGGCATGCCCAGCTGCCGAGATGGCGGCCTGCCGCGCTCGACCAGGCATTCGCGTGTGATACCAGAAACCCAGCGCCGCGAAAGCTGAGCCACACGATGCACGCCAGCATCGCGATGATCACGACGAGCCGGAACGACACCGCCCCCGCGAGCAGCACCGACGCGCCGAACACGACGCCGGGCAGGATGTGCGCGGGCGCCCACAGCAACGCGGAGAGCACGTTGATCGAGAGGAAGCGCAGCGGCCGCATGCCCATCATGCCCGCGACGACCGGCACGATCGCCCGCAGCGGGCCGATGAAGCGGGCGAGCACGACGCTCTTGGCGCCATGCTTCAGAAAGAAGCGCTGGCCCGCGTCGAGTACGCCGGGGTGTGCGCGGAACGGCCACAGCGTGACGATGCGCTCCTTGTAGCGAACGCCGAGCCAGAAGCTGGCGCCGTCGCCGGCGACCGCGCCGACGATCGCCCACACGAAGACCCAGGCAAGGCTCAGCGAGCCGGTGCCCGTCAGCGCGCCGGCGAGGAACATCGCGGTGCTGCCGGGGACGAAGGTGCCGATGACGGCGATCGCTTCGAAAAAAGCGGCGAGGAAAACGACCGCGAGCATCCACGTCGAGTGGCCGGCGAGCAGATGCAAAAGGTGGATGTAGGCGTGCTCCATCGTGCGCGATCGGCCGTTCGGGCGTAACGATCGATCATAACGCGCACGGACATGCCGTGGGCGCGGGCGGGAGCGGCGCCGCTGCATCGATCGCGCGATCGGCTCAGAATAGATATCGTGCTCGGCGGATCGATGCGGTTGGAGGGTAGCTATGAAGACAGCAACAGGTGGGATCGTGTGGTCGGCGTTGCTTGCGGCGCTGTTGACGGTGGGGGCCGCTGCAACGGTAGAGGCCCAGCAACCGGGCAATCCTGGCGGCAGCCAGAACGGCACTCATGCGGGCACGAACGCGGGCACCAGCGGGGGCAGCGGCAATGCGGATGTCGGCGGCGCGATGGGCATCGGTACCGGCGTCAGTCCGAGTGCCATACCGGGGCCCGGCATGTCGGCGGGCGGCTCGTATGGGCTCGGCTCGGGTGGCGCGACCGGCTCGGGCGCCGCGCCCAACAACATGCGCGCGAACGGCACGGCGCTCTATATGAATCCCGACCCACGCGCGCCGAACGTGACCGGCCGCGCGGCGCCGCCGCGCTAGTGTCGCGCGGATAGAATGCAGGTCCGATCCGACCAAAGGGGAAGCGAATGGCGCACGGCGAGCACAAGTACCACGTATCGGTGAAATGGACCGGCAACCGCGGCAGCGGCACCTCCGGCTACCGCGACTACGACCGCGATCACGTGATTTCTTCCGGCGGCAAGCCCGACATTCCGGGCTCGTCGGATCCGGCGTTTCTCGGCGACGCGACGCGCTGGAATCCCGAGGACCTGCTGGTCGCGTCGGCGAGCGCGTGTCACAAGCTGTGGTATCTGCATCTGTGCTCGGAGGCGGGCATCGTCGTGCTCGACTATCGCGACGACGCCGAAGGCACGATGCTCGATACCGCGCAGGAAGGCCGCTTTTCGCAGATCGTGCTGCGCCCGCGCGTGACGATCCGCGCGAGCGGCGATGTCGAACTGGCCACGCATCTGCATCACGTCGCGCATCAGAAGTGCTACGTCGCGAACTCCGTCAATTTTCCGATTCTCTGCGAGCCGGTGGTGGAGACGGACGCGCGTTAACGCGTATGCGGCGGCGCGAAGCGTGCGAGCCGGCTGGCGAGCGGGGCGCCGGCCAGACGCTCGCTAGCGCTCAACGATTGCCGTCGAGCAGATCGCCGAGCAGTTCGTCGAACTCGGCTTGTGCGTCTTCGAGTTCCTGCAGCGCGGCGTCGAAAGTCTGCAACGCAAATTGCGAGGGCTTGCCGCTGCCTGCCGGCGGGAATTGCGATTGCAACGACGCGAACGCCGTCTGCACCCGCTTGGTGGCGGTCAACACGCGTTCCATTGCGGCGGTTTCTTCGGCTCGCGCCTTGTCGTGATCCATGAGAACTCCGGGGTCGTCGGGTTGCGTCGGAACGGCTCGTGCCGCTTCAAAAGGGGACTAAAGGGGGGACTATGCCACGTTCGCGCTCAGGACAGCGGCAGACCGCCAAACGCTTTCACTTCGCGCAACGATAACGCCGATTCCACCGACGTCACGCCCGGCAGGCCGCGCAGTTCGTCGCGCATGAACGTGCCGTAGTCGTCGAGGTCGCGCGCGACGATCTGCAGGATGTAGTCCGCGCTGCCCGACACGTTGTGGCACGACAGGATCCGCGGGATCGCCTGCACCTCGCGCTCGAAGCGCGTGGCCACCACGCGGTCGTGCACCGCGAAGCGCACGAGCACGAACGCGATCACGCCCAGACCGAGCCCGGCGCGCGACAGCACCGCGCGGTAGCAGTCGATGTAACCATCGTTCTCCAGACGTTTCAGACGCCGCGCGCAAGGCGTCTCGCTGAGGCCGACCATCTCGGCGAGACGCGCATTCGACATGCGGCCGTCGTTTTGCAGCGCGGCGAGAATCGCGCGATCGGTTTTGTCGAGATCGTCCGTGGACATGGTAAGGAGGGGGGGGCTGCAGGGTGGTGGAAGGCGTCGCCAGATGTCGAAATATTAGCGCATTCCGCTATTTTTTGAATGCAGAGGAATGAAAATCGCCAGCAAACGCTCCGCATCCGATAGCAACATGGAGCCTCGAACAACAAGGAGGCTCCGATGATTTCCGCTCACCTGCTGGCCGTCTACGTGGCGGCATTGATTGTCGTTTATGCGGTGCCTGGGCCGGACATGGCGCTGATCCTGCAAACCAGCATCGCGCGCGGCGTGCGCAGCGGCTTCGCGGCCGCGGTGGGGCTTGGCGTATCGCGCGCGACGCACGTGACGCTGTCGGCGTGCGGCATGGCGGCGCTGCTGCGCAACGCGCCGTGGCTGTACGACGCGGTGCGCTATGCCGGCGCGGTCTATCTCGCGTGGGTGGGGATTCAAATCTTCCGCTCGCCCGGGTTCGCATTGCCGGCCGGGTCGCGCGACAGGCAAGCGGCCGGCGCCCCGCGAGTGGAATCCACTGCGTCGAGCGATGCGGGCAATGCGGTGCGGCCGTTGCGGACCGCGTTCGTCAAAGGTCTGCTGACGAACCTGCTCAACCCGAAGGCGCTACTGTTCTGCTCGGTGCTGTTGCCGCAATTCGTGCGGCCGGAAGCGGGGCCGGTAGCGTGGCAGATGATCGAGCTTGGTGTCGTGCTGCTCGTGATCGGCGCATGCTTCGACGCGTTGTATGCGATCGGCGCTGCGCGCATCGCCAACTGGATGCGCGTCCATCCTTTGGCGCAGACCGTACAACGGTGGACCTTCTCGGCTGCGTTGATCGGCTTCGCGCTGCGGCTTTCGCTGGATTGAAACTCGGAGCTGGCTTTTGCATTCGTCGCGCGTGCGCGTACAGCCGATGCAAAGGCCGCGGTGCCAGGTGATTGTGTTAATAAAGCCGATAGCGCAGCCGGCCGCGCGCACGCGCGGCGACACAACCACCTTCTCACGCTCATCGATGCAAACCTTCCTGCTGTATGTCGTGACCGCTGTCGCCGAGATTCCCGGCTGTTACCTGCCGTGGCGCTGGCTTGCGTGGCTGTGGGTCGTGGACGAGGTGCGGCCCACGCTGTGGGACGCGGCAGGCGTCGCGCTGACGCTGGCCGGCATGGCGGAGATCGCATTCCAGCCGCGCCTGCACACGTGAGGGCGGCCGCGCGATCGACGACCCGCCTGCTCCGTTTACTGCTGCATCCCGCCCAGATAGTCGAGCTTACCGAGCTCGACACCGTTATGACGCAGGATGTCATACGCGGTCGTCACGTGGAAATAGAAGTTCGGCAGCACGAAACCGAACAGATATGACGCTCCGGTGAACTCGATCGGACCTGTCCGCAGTTTCATCGTGATGGTGCGGCTTTCCGAACCGTCGATCTGCGCCGCGTTGAATTCCTTCAGGTAATCGATCGTTTTCTGGATACGGGCCTGCAGTTCATCGAAAGTCTGCTCGACGTCGTCGAACTTCGGCGGCTCGACGCCGGCGAGGCGCGCCGCGCAACCCTTCGCGGTATCGCTCGCGATATACACCTGGCGCACGAACGGCAGCATGTCCGGCGCGAGCCGGGCATTCGTGAACACCGACGGTTCGATCTGCTTTGCGGCCGCGTGCGCTTCGGCCTTGCCCAGGATGGCCTGCAGGTTCGTGAGGCCGCGAATCAGCACAGGCAGTGATGCTTGATACATCGAAATTGACATGGGTTCCTCTGATTTCTCGATCGTGCGCGCAGGCGGCGCGCGCGGCAATGAAACGGCGGGAATGCCGCTTCAGCATCATAGCGTGTCGCATCCACGCCGCGCATTAGACCCTGGCCATGCGGACGACTGTCGCGCTGGCCGGAACTGTGTTCGAATGCTTTGGTCGGACGCGTGTTCGAAGTTCTTGAACAACCCCTGCCGCGTATCGCCACGATGCGCTTCATGCAGGCGCGTGGCGTGCCTGGCCGCCGCCGGGCCGCGCGGTCGTGCATGACCGCGTGCGAAGCCACGCTAACAGGAGAGTCGATACCATGGTCACCAAGCATCCATTGCCGGGCAGCGAGCGAAAGGTCGCGCAGGGCACGACGGTCATCGGGCAATGCGATCCCGCCGAGCGGATCGAGGTCTTCGTGATGCTGCGCCGCCAGCAGCAGGCGCAGTTCGACGCCTTGATGAAACGCATCGAAGCCGGCGACGCGAGCGTGAAGCCGTTGTCGCGCGAGGCGCTCGCCCAGGACTACGGCGCCGCGCCCGATGACATCGCGAAGGTCCGCGCGTTCGCGGCCGCGCATGGGCTCACCGTCGCGCGCGAGGATCCGGCGGCGCGCTCGGTGCTGCTGAGCGGCACGATCGCGCAATTCCAGAGCGCGTTCGAGGTCAAGCTCGAGCTCTACCAGCATCACACGGCCGGCCAGTTCCGTGGCCGCACCGGCACGCTCAGCGTGCCGGACGATCTGCATGGCGTCGTGGAGGCGGTGCTCGGACTCGACAACCGGCCGCAGGCGCGTCCGCACTTTCGCATCCGGCCGCCGTTCGTGCCGGCGCGCGCCGGGCAGACGTCGTACTCGCCGCCGCAGCTCGCCTCGCTCTACCAGTTTCCGCAAGGCGACGGCGGCGGTCAGTGTGTCGGCATCATCGAGCTCGGCGGCGGCTACAACACGTCGGACCTCAAGACCTATTTCTCGAGCCTCGGTGTAAGCGAGCCGACCGTGACCCCGGTCGGCGTCGATCAGGCTGGCAACGAGCCGAGCGGCGATCCGAACGGGCCGGACGGCGAGGTCACGCTCGACATCGAGATCGTCGGCGCAATCGTGCCGGGCGCGGCCATCGCCGTGTACTTCACGCAGAACAGCGACGCCGGCTTCATCGACGCGGTGAGCCGCGCGGTGCACGACACAACTAACAAGCCGTCGGTGATCTCGATCAGTTGGGGGGCGCCGGAATCAGTGTGGACCAGCCAGTCGATGCAGGCGCTCAACAGCGTACTGCAATCGGCGGCGGCGCTCGGCGTGACCATCTGCGCGGCCTCGGGCGACAGCGGGTCGAGCGACGGCTCGGGCGGCGGCGACGCGGTCGACTTCCCGGCGTCGAGCCCGTATGTGCTCGCCTGCGGCGGCACGCACCTGAGCTCGTCCGGTTCGGCGATCACGCGCGAGGTCGTGTGGAACGACGGCGAGCAGGGCGGGGCCAGCGGCGGCGGGGTGAGCAGCGCGTTTCCGGTGCCGGCGTGGCAGCAGGGTTTGTCGGTCACGGCGACGGGCGGCGGCGGCCAGCCGCTCGGCGGGCGCGGCGTGCCGGATGTCGCGGGCGATGCCTCGCCGTTGACCGGCTACGACGTGCTGGTCGACGGAATGCAAACGGTGGTGGGGGGCACCAGCGCGGTCGCGCCGCTGTGGGCGGCGCTGATCGCGCGCATCAACGCGGCGAAGGGACAGCCGGCCGGCTTCGTCAACGCTAAGCTGTACAAGGCGCCGGGCGTCTGCAACGACATCACGCAGGGCAACAACGGCAGCTTCGCGGCGTCGAAGGGGTGGGACGCCTGCACGGGACTGGGCAGCCCCAATGGCGGGAAGGTGGCGGGCGCACTATAGTCTGCAACACAGCGCATAACACAACAACGAGACGTAAGAACGAGGACGCATGGCAAGTAAAACGAACCCTTGGAGCGATCATGACGAATACAGAATCAGCTTCCGGTAGCCAGCATTCGCCGCACAACACGCATGCCACGGCCTCGGCAGGCGCGTCCACCGCCACGAGCACGCCGCACAAGGCCGGCGACCAGCCGCTCTTCGACCCGGTCGCCTATGGCAACGGCCCGGACGATTCGGTTACCGATACAGTCGAGACGGCCGCGATCACGCATCATTCGGTGACGATCGGCGGCCACAAGATCGACTACACGGCGACCGCGGGCCATCTGGTGATCGTCGATCCGAGCAGCTCGCAACCGTCGGCGAGGATGTTCTACGTCGCGTTCACGCAGGACCATCAGAAGGAAGAAACGCGGCCGGTCACGTTTTTCTATAACGGCGGGCCGGGGTCGTCGTCGGTATTCGTGCTGCTCGGCTCGTTCGCGCCGCGCCGCATCAAGACGTCGATGCCGGGGTTCACGCCGCCTGCGCCTTATTCACTCGAAGACAATCCGGACAGTCTGCTCGACAAGAGCGACCTGGTGTTCATCAATCCGGTCGGCACCGGCTATTCGGCGGCGATCGCGCCGAAGAAGAATCGCGACTTCTGGGGCGTCGATCAGGACGCGGATTCGATCAAGCAGTTCATCAAGCGTTTTCTGACGAAGAACAGCCGCTGGAATTCGCCGAAGTATCTATTCGGCGAGTCCTACGGCACGGCGCGTAGCTGCGTGCTCGCGTACCGGCTGCACGAGGATGGGGTCGATCTGAACGGCATTACGCTGCAATCGTCGATTCTCGATTACACGCAATCGGGCAATCCGGTCGGCGCGCTGCCCACGGCGGCCGCTGACGCGTGGTATCACAAGAAGCTCGGCGTCGCGCCGCGGCCGACCGATCTCGGCGCGTTCGCCGAGGAGGTCGCGCAGTTCGCGCGCACCGACTACCTGGCCGCGCTGCGCAAGTTCCCGACCACAGATTCCGCGACCACCGAAAAGCTCAGCGAATACACCGGCATCGACAAAACGACGCTGCTCGCGTGGAGCCTCGACATCGCGGGCTACGACAGCCGCGGCAATTCGCTGTTCCTGACCACGTTGCTGAAGTCGCAAGGCCTCGCGCTCGGCGCCTACGACGGCCGCGTGACCGCGATCGACACCGGCATCGCCGGCAAGATCGACCCGAACTCCGGCGGCAACGATCCGACGATGACCGCGGTCACCGGCGTCTACACGACGATGTGGAACGTCTATCTGAACGAGCAGTTGAAGTACACGTCGAACTCGTCGTTCACCGACCTCAACGATCAGGCGTTCAAGTACTGGGATTTCGGCCATATCGATCCAACCGGCGCGCAGAAGGGTCTCGACTCGACAGGCAACATCATTCTGTACACGGCCGGCGACCTTGCCGCCGTGATGGCGCTCAATCCCGACCTCAAGGTGCTGTCGGCGAATGGCTTTTTCGATTTCGTCACGCCGTTCTATCAAACCGTGCTCGATCTGCAGCAGATGCCGCTGGTCAGTCAGCAGGTGCGGCAGAACCTGTCGGCACGGTTCTATCCATCGGGGCATATGGTGTATCTCGATGGCGGTTCGCGCACCGCGCTGAAAGCCGACCTCGCAAAGATGTACGAAGAGACGGTGTCGAACGCGCAGGCGCTCGGGCGGATCCGCGCGTTGCAGGCGCGGGTGGCGAAGTAGAGGCGGCGGGGCGCCCCACTCATCGCGACGTCGCGCTGGGTTGGTCTGCGCTGGCTCGCGGCGGCTGCCGCGAGCCAGCAAACGCCGCGCCCTCATGTCCGGCTTTTGTACTCATCCATATTGAATGTGTTTTAATTGCCTTGCGAATTGAACTACCGCGTGCCGCCGCCGGCGCGCCGACGAATGAACGCAGGCATCGCAGACACCCATCGGCGCGGTCTTTCCCGCGACACGACCAGCAGCAATGACGCGGCCAACGCGCCGCGGCTCGGACGCACGCGCGTCCTTCGTCCGCGCGTGCGCATCACGCACCGTGCGCTGCTCGTCACCGTTGGCGCACTGCTCGCGCTGCGCATCGGAGATGCCGCCGCGCAACCGAGCGCCGTGCTCGACGAACGCGTGACCCAGCAGTCGATCGGCCAGACGATTTGCCGCCCCGGTTATGCGGAAACCGTCGCGCCGCCGTTCGACGAACTGATGGCGCACAAGGATCGCATGCTTGCCGCACGCGGCATCGATGCGGATGACGTCGCCGCGTTCGCGCTCGACCGGCGTGTGCCGATCATGCTCGGCGGATCGCCCGATGCGCCGGCCAATCTCGATCTGTTGCCGTGGTCCGGCCCGCAGGGCGAGCGCCGCAAGGCACGCGCGGCGGCGCTGCTCAAGCGTTGCGTCTGCGAAGGCAAGCTGAGTCTCGCGCAGGCGCAAGCGGTGATCGTCGGCAACTGGTCGGCGGTGTATGCGGGCTTTGGCCAGGCGTCCTGCGACGTGAGCCGGCTCGAGTTCGCGACTCGCGACGACGATGGCGTCGACAGCGAAGACAGCCGACGCGGCGACGCGCATGCCCGCCAGCGTTGAGCGCGCCGCGCGTCCGCACGCTTGCGCATTCCTCGCGGAACCACGGTTCGCTGCCCCTCACTTTTTTCGGAGAAACACGATGACCCATTCCCGTCTCGCCGCCGTCGCGCTGACGATCGGCTGCCTGAGCGGCAGCGCCGCCGCGGTTGCCGTCGCGCCCGCGCATTGCGCGCGCGCCAATGAGCTCGAGATTCGCGGCGACGTGCCCGCGGCGCTCAGCTTCGACGTGTATCGGCAACTGCGCCCGCTGGATGCGCAGCGAATCGCGCTGTTCGAGGCCGCAGGCGAAGTGAAGCGTCTGCCCGACGGCCTGCCGGTATGCCAGGTCGCCGACGACGGCGTCGAGGATCCTTCCGCGGTGCTGGTCCGTCTGCCGCAAGGTAAGAATGCCTGGTGGGTGAGCGCGGCGAACGTGCAAGCGGCGGACTGATCGGCGCGATCAGTCCGCCTTTGCCCATGTCCCCCGCACGCTGCCTTCGACGATAGGTCTGCGTGCCGGGCCGGGGCTGGCCAGGCATGCAAGGTGCTGAGGCAGCCGATGTCTTCCCCGGATTGGCGCGACCGATTCAGGTACAGTGCATCGAAGGGGACGTTTCGCCATTGCCTACGACACTGCGTCACAGTGTGTTCGCTGTCGAAGCGGGCTATCCTGACAACAGGATGCAATTCGCACAGGAGATTTGAACGATGGCCTTCTACTTGTCATGGCTCGCTATGGGGTTGGCCGGCGCGACCGGCGTCGTCGCACTTCGCGCACTCGGCGCGACTCAGACGAAGCAGCGTGCCGCGCTGCGACCGGTGCGTATCGCAAGCGCTGACCGACGGACGGACCGCCAGGCGCGGCGAGGGTAGGCCGCATGAACCTGACCGTGCGCAATATCGCCGAATCGTGCAGCGAGCAGGACGTGCGGGAATTTCTGAAGCGCGAACTCGGCCGTTACGCGAAACACGTCGAGGTGGTGGACGCCGGCAAGCCCGGCGCCTACGCGACGGTCGAACTCGACGCGAGCGTGCCGTATGTCGGCGACGTGATCGCGCGGCAGATTCACGGCAAGCAACTGGGTGGCCAGCCGCTCGAAGCGAGCGCCGATCTGTTCAGCGACGAACCGCCGCCCGAGCAGTAAGCGCCGCGGGTGGCGCAGTAAGCTCAATTGTTTTCGAAGGCGGTGGACAGGCGCGACGACGCGCGCATGTCCACCGCCTTTATTCGTTTGAGAGCGCCGTTCGCGGGCGCATCATTGCTCATCCGGCGACGCCGGCCAATCGAACGGCGTATACGGCAGCGCCCGCTTGTGACGCGTCGCGTTGTAAAACTGCAGGACCACGTCACGCACGGTATCGCTGACCGGCTTGCCTTCGAGAAAATCGTCGATCGCGTCGTATGGGATGCCATACGCTTCTTCGTCGGGACGAAGCGGCCGCAGCATCTCGAGGTCGGCGGTCGGCACCTTATGCGCCAACGCGTCGGGCGCGCCGAGCGTATTCGCGACCGCACGCACGCGGCGCTTGCTGAGCCCGGCGAGCGGCAGCACGTCGGCGCCGCCGTCGCCGAACTTCGTGAAAAAGCCCATCACCGATTCGGCCGCGTGGTCCGTTCCGATCACGACGCCCGAGCGCGCGCCAGCCACCGCGTATTGCGCGATCATCCGCTGGCGCGCCTTGATATTGCCGTGCACCAAATCCCGCTGGGATTCGTCCTTGAACGACACGCCGCTTTTATCGAGCGATTCGAGCATCGCATCGGCTGCGGGTTTGATATCGATAGTCAGATTTTCGTCGGCGCGAATGAAGCGTAATGCATCGAGCGCATCCGCTTCATCGCGTTGTTTGCCGTAAGGCAGACGGACGGCGACGAAACTCGCGTCGTAATGGTTCGCCCGCAAACGCTCGACCGCGAGTTGCGCGAGACGCCCGGCCGTAGTCGAATCGACGCCGCCGCTAATGCCGAGCACATAAGTTCTCAGGTGGCTGTTGCGCAGATAGTTCGCCAGAAAATCGACCCGGCGCTCGATTTCGCGGCTTGCGTCGAATTCGGCGGCGACGTGCATTTCGGTCGCGATGCGGGCCTGGCGCGCGGCTGGATCGGATTGAGCCATGATCGTTGTTGTCCTCGCGAGAGAAAAAGCGATTGAAGTGGCTTGAAACAGATTGCAAGCAGGTTGAAAAACGGCGTGAGTATCCGCACGTGCCGCCGTCTTCGGTCTACCTTTCGTCGAACGAAATCGTATATTGCCTTTTGGGGTTTGATTTTCCGATGACCGATTTAATTGCGTATTAATTGCATTTTCGCTGGCATGTCGATCGTCGAAAAATAGCCGATCATTTTTGAAGAGTTCGCAGGTTAGAAGGTATTTTCATCGACACGCCTCGCTTCGCTGAGTAACATCGGTCGTGCCGAACGCCGCAGGGACCCGGCGTGCGATCAATAATAATCATGTTTGCTCCAAGACGCGATGAGATACCCAGATCGGCCTGGCCAGCCTGGATTGAACCGCCTGAGGATTTGCGCGTGGGTTTGCGCAGCCGTCGTCTCGAGTGCCGGTGCGATGGCGGCGCCGGTTCATGCGGCGGCGCCCGGTAGCGCTCAGTCACCTGCATCCGCGACATCAGCGGCGCATACGGTGAATCTGGCCAATCCGGCCAACGCATGGAATGGCGCGAGCCGGCCGTTGCCCACGATCGACGCCGCCACCATCGCCGCGCCCGACGCGGCTGGCGTCGTCGATCCGCGCCGCGCGTTCCTGCTGCGCGACGTATTTGCGCGGGACGTGACGCGCCGGCTCAGACTGCCCGTCGCGGCGCAGCGAGCGTACGCCGACCGTCTGGAGACGGCGCTCAATGAGAACGAGCTTGGCAATCTGTCGGGCGAGTACGTGGCGCTCGTCGATCGCAATGCGAACGTGCAGGCGCTCCTGATTTACTTCCGGCCGGCGCCCGCCGACAACTGGCAGATGATCGGCGCATCGCCGGTATCCACGGGACGGCCCGGCGAGTACGACCACTTCATCACGCCGCTCGGCGTGTTCGAACATACGCCCGACAACATGGATTTCCGCTCCGAGGGCACGCAGAACGAAAACCATATTCGTGGCTACGGACGGCGCGATATGCGCATCTTCGACCTCGGCTGGGCGCAGGGTGAACGCGGCTGGGGCAAGGGCGGCATGTCGCAGATGCGCTTCCAGATGCACGCGACCGACCCCGAGCGGCTCGAACCGCTGCTCGGCATTCGTCATTCGAAGGGCTGCGTGCGGATTCCCGCATCGCTGAACACGTTTCTCGATCACTACGGGATTCTCGACGCAGCCTATGCGCAGCTCGTCGATTCCGGCCAATCGCTGTGGGTGCTGAAAAGCGACCGGCAGATCATGCCGTGGGCGGGGCGTTTTATCGTCGTGGTCGATTCGCAGCGCAAGAGTCGGCCGGCGTGGTCGCCAGCACCGGGCGCGGTTGCGCGAGCGAAAATGCCCGCGCGCGCGGATACGGCCGACTGACGGGCGCTTGGTGGCAATACTGGCGCGCGGCGCCCCTCACGACCTCGCCAACAACACGCCGGCCAGCGCGACCGCAAATCCGGCGATCTGCACTGGCAGCAGCGTTTCGCCGAACCCCAGATAGCCTTCGAGCGCGGCAAGCGGCGGCGCAAGAAACAGCAGGGCAGTCGCGCGCGCCGCATCGCCGCGCCGGACCATCCAGACGAGCAACGTGACGCTGATGCCGGACAGCATCACGATGCCCCACGCGAGCGATGCCCACAGCGTCGGCGACGCGATCCAGCGATGCTCACCGAGCGCCAGCGCCAGCACTCCCGCGACGATCGCCGCGCCGACGTTCTGCACGGCGCTCGCGCTGCGAATATCGGCCTTTGCGAGCGAGGTCTTCTGAAACAGAGTGCCCGCCGTGATCGCCCCCACCGCGACGATCGATATCAGCACGACCAGCCACGCGGGTGCGTTGCCGTGCGTGGGCGGCGTCGCGGCAGCGAGCTTCGGCGCGAGCACCAGCACGACGCCGGCGAGGCCGAGCGCCATGCCGCTCCAGCCGCGCCGCGACAAGCGCTCGCCGAACAGCGGCGCGGCGACGGCGGCCGTCGCGAGCGGCTGCAGCGCGCCGAGCAAGGCCATCACGCCCGCGCTCAGACCTTGCGCGACGGCCCAGTAGCCGGCGCCGAGATAGACGCCTTGCAGCAGTGCGCCCGCGGCCAGGTGCTTGCCGAAGTCGCGTCCGGTTGGCCAGGCTGCGCGCGCGACCAGCGCGGCCAGCGCGAAGACCAGCGCGGTGCCGCCGAAGCGGGCAAGCAGAAACAGATTGGGATCGGCATAAGGCGTGATCGCGCGGGCGACCACGAAACCGGTCGACCACAGCACGACGAAGACGGCGGCAAGAAAAGAAGCGAGCATCGAGGCGGGAGGGGTGAAAAAGCCGCCATGTTGGCGGCACGGGCGGCGCGCGTCTTGTTCAAAGCTGCAACGCGCGCGCGGGACCGTCACCACGCGAGCAGCGTCATCCCCGCTCCGAGCACGCCGCCACAGACGACGCATGCCCACAGCAGCCAGCGCGTGCGCCGGTATTCGCGCGCGAGATCCGCGAGCAGTTGCGCGTTCTGCTGCGGGGTGACGGTGCGATCGTGCTGCTGCAGATAGCGCACCGCCAGTTGCGGCACGCGCGGCAGCATATGCGCGAGATGCGGCAGCTCGTGTGACAGTCGCTTGAGCCAGCCCCGATGATCGAGATCTCGTCGCGCGATATCGGCGAGCACGCCGCGCGCGATGTTCCATGTATCGATGCCCGGATGCAGCGCCCGCGCGAGCATCTCCGCCTGCTGGAACGAGCGCTGCGCGGTCGCGAGCGCGCCCGGCACGTGGCCGTCGAACGGTTGCACGCCGTGCAGCAGATGGTGAAACAGCGAACCCGCCGAGCGATCCTCGGGCGCCGCCGCGAAGTGCGCTTCGGCGCGCGTGCGCAACTCGGCTTCGAGCAGCTCGGCGCGGGTGTCGTCCGGCACGTGGCCGGCCTCGCGATGCATGTCGGCGAGCCGCCCGTAGTCCTGGTCGAACAACGCGGTCGCGCCGTGCACGAAAAATTCGCGCTCGTCGCTCGACAGCGTCGCCATGATCGAGAACTCCGCGAGCACGAGGCGCCCGAGCGTGTCCGGCTCGATGCTGACGCGCACGCGGCGCGCATCGAGCGTCGCGTGGAAGAAGCCATGCTCGAATGCCTGCTCGGTGACGACCTCGACGATATGCGCGGCGAGCGGCGCCAGCTTGATGCCGTGCGCGTGCAGACCGGGCAGGTCGCTCGCGGGCAGCGTGTTGATGCGCTGCATCGTCAGCGTGTGGTCGGTGCACAGATCCCAGATCACGTCCGGCACGACGATGCGCTTGTCGCCGTCGAAATGGTGGCCGGTCTGGCTCAGATTCGCGGCTTCGGCGCGCAAGTCGAAGCGGCGCAGGATGTCGTCGGTGAAGGTTTGTGCGAGCGCGCGCAACTGCAGCCGGCGCGCGACGCGCGACAGCTTTTCGAGCCAGCGCGCGACCCAGCGCAACAGGCCGAGTTCATCGCCGATCTGCTGCAACTGCTGCGCGCGCACGAGCTTGACGGCGACTTCGTGATGACCTTTGAGCGGCATCGCGAGCCGCGCGAAATGGGTCTGCTCGGCGAAGCCGCTGCGTACCGGCACGAGGTCGACCGCGCTGAACAGCTCGCCGAGCGGCCGGCCGAACGCGCGAGTCAAAGCCAGCGCGGAGTCGTCCGGCGACAGCGGCACTTCCAAGTGATCGATGGCGTCCAGCGCGTCATGCAGCGTGCCGCTCGCTAGCTCGGGGCGCCTGGCGAGCGTCTGCGCGAAGCGGCTCGCGAGCGGACCGAGCGCCGGCAGCAGACCATGCAACTGCGCGCCGCTGCGCTCCGACGCATGCACGCGGCCGATCAGTTCGATCATCCAGTGCAGCTTGTGGTCGGGCGGGGCGGCGAGCCAGATCAGGCGCGCCCCGTAACGCAGCGCATGGAACAGCAGCAGTAGACGGCGAAACAGTGGCGGCATCGGCGGTTCGGTTGACGGGCGAGGCGTTGTGCGCGGGACTCGGCCGGGCGGCGGCGTTGCGTTCGCCGCATGGCCGGCGAGTCCAGCCGTCAAGGTTAGCAGGTCGGCGCGATGGCTGGCGTGTTCGCGCGCAAGGGCGGCTCGATGCAAGCCGAGCGCGCCGTGAACGCGCCGCCACGCCACCCTGAGCGCCACCTGCACGCCAGCACCGACGACGCGCAATACGCGTAATACAATACGGCGGCCTTCCTCAACCACGGCGAAACCCAAGCGTGCCGGCTTCCGGCCTTCTCAGATGCTCGCAGAACAACGTCATCAATACATCCTCGCGCAGGTCGCAAAGCACGGCGCGCTGTCGGTCGCCGAACTGGTGCGCGAACTGAACGTATCGCGCGAAACGATCCGTCGCGACCTCAACGCGCTGGCCGGCCGCGGCCTGCTCGTGACGACACACGGCGGCGCGTTGTCGAGCGATCGGCGCGAGCCCGATCTCGATACGCGCGAAGCCGAGAACGCCGGCGCGAAGCGCGCGATCGGCGAGCGCGCGGCCGAGTTCGTGCCGGACGGCGCGTCGCTGATCATCGATTCGGGCAGCACCACGCAGTCGGTCGCGCGCGCGCTGCTCGACCGGCATCGGCTGACGGTCTACACCAACGACTGGCGCATCGCGCTGCTGCTCGGCCGACGCAACGACAATCGCGTGACGCTGCTCGGCGGCGAGCTGTCCGATATCGAAGACGCGACCTTCGGCCTCGACACGGTTCAGCAGCTCACGCAGTACCACGCCGATTTCGCGTTCATTGGCGCGGGCGGAATTTCGCCGGACGGCTATCTCACCGACTACAGCCGCATGGCGGCCGAAGTACGCAGCCGCATGATCGCCGCGGCCGACATGGTGGTCGTCGTCGCCGATCATTCGAAATTCGGACGCGTGACGCCGGTGCGCATCAACGGGATCGAGTCGGCGCGGTATCTGGTCACCGAACTGGCGCCCGAGCGCGCGCTTGGCACGGCGATCACCGCGCATGGTCCGGAGATTCTGATCGCCTGAGACGGGCTGGCGGGGCGGTTCCCGCCGCGTTCGTACGCCGCCCGCGCTGAGCGACATTTCGCGCCCGCCAAAATCTAAATACAAAAAAGCCACCCGCCCCCTCCGCATTTTCCCGACGCACCGTGCATACATCGTCATTTTCGCCATGTACGATCCACACGGGATCGGCGCGCGGGGCTCCGTTTTTGGATGGCGCGACGAATTCCATCGGTTGGCCTGAGTTGGCAATTTGTGTCTTTTTTTGGAATTCAGCACAGTCGTCATGGCCTTGTCATCGAAACCTGTGATTCTTGCCGTGCCCGCTCAGGCGCGGCAGGCAGCGCGGGTGTGGTAGGGGGCTGTCAGTCAGGCTGGGCGAGAAGCGGCAAAGTTGTCGGCAATCTGCAATCCACGACAGACCGGCGCGGCAACCGCAGCGGGCAACACGCAAGCGGCGCGTGCCGCCGTTCAATCACTACAGGTATGGGTTATCCCGACCGTCTGGTTTTTAGCTTCGGAGAGAGCGACATGAAAAAGACGAATTCCCTTCACGCCGCGGCCGGCCTCGCGCGCAAACTGCTGCCGGCGCTGGTCGCCGCGGCCGCGTTCGGCGGTGCCGCGATGCAGGCTCATGCGGCTGATGCCGTCGTGCTGTACACGGCCGACGGCCTCGAAAATCTGTACAAGGATGTGCTGCCGGCCTTCGAAAAGAAGGAGGGCGTGAAGGTCAATATCGTCACGGCGGGTAGCGGCGAAGTCGTGAACCGCGCGACCATCGAGAAGGATCAGCCGAAGGCCGACGTGCTCGTCACCCTGCCGCCGTTCATTCAGCAGGCCGACCAGAGCGGCCTGCTGCAGGCGTACCAGAGCGCCAACTACAAGAACGTGCCGGCCATCGCGAAGGCGCCGAACGGCGCGTGGGCGACCTTCGTGAACAACTACTTCTCGTTCGCGATCAACCCCGAAGTCACGAAAACCCAGCCGAAGACGTTCGCGGACCTGCTGCACCCGGACTTCACCGGGAAGGTCGCGTATTCGAATCCGGCGACCGCCGGCGACGGCATGGCGGTGATCATCCTGACCTCGTCGCTGATGGGCGAAGACCAGGCGTTCGACTATCTGAAGAAGCTTGAGCAGAGCGCCAAGTTCCACACCAAGGGCACGGGCTATCTCGACGTGCTGCTGTCGCGTAACGAGATCGCGGTCGCCAACGGCGATCTGCAGATGGATCTCGACGACGCGGCCAACGGCGGCCTGTCGCTGAAACCGGTGTTCCTCGCCGCCACGCCCGGCGGTCAGCCGACCACGTTCCAGCTGCCGTACGCGATCGCGCTGATCAAGAACGGTCCGAACCAGGCCGAGGGCAAGAAGCTGATCGACTATCTGATGTCGACGCAAGTGCAGTCGAAGGTGCCGGACATCTTCGGCATTCCGGGTCGCAGCGACGTGCCGCTCGCGGGCAAGAACGGCGAAGCGGTCAAGCAGGCGATCAGCGGCGTCAAGCTGATTCCGGTCGACTGGAACCACGTGATGGCGAAGAAGGCCGACTGGACCGCGCGCTGGAAGAGCGACGTGATCGGTTCGTCGGGCAAAGAGATCGAAGTGGTCAAGCCGAAGTAAGTCGATTCAGGCGGCGCTTCGCACGTAATGCGCGGCGCCGCATCAGCATTAATCCTGTTGGAGGACGACTCCGGTGAATACGGCCAGTCTCGCTCACCCCACTGCGCCTGGCGCTCCGCTGGATGCGCTCGACGCCGCGCGTTCGGACGCGCCGGGCGGCGTGCAGATCGATCACCTGACGGTGCGCTTCGGCGCGCGCACGGTGCTCGACGATCTGTCGTTGACCATCCGGCGCGGCGAGTTGCTCACCGTGCTCGGCCGCAGCGGCTGCGGCAAGACGACCTTGCTGCGCTTCATCGCGGGCTTCATCGAGGCCGACGGTCTGGCCGGCACGCTGACGGTGGCCGGCCGCGATCTGACGCACATGCCGCCGCACAAGCGCAACCTCGGACTGCTGTTCCAGAGCTACGCGCTGTTTCCGCATCTGACGGTATTCGAGAACGTCGCGTTCGGGTTGCGCGCGCGGCGTATTCCGGCGCGCGACGTCGCGCGCCGCGTCGCCGAGGTGCTGAAGCTCGTGCAGCTCGGCGATGCCGGTCACGTGATGCCCGCGCAACTGTCGGGCGGCATGCAGCAGCGCGTGGCGCTCGCTCGCGCGCTTGTGATCGAGCCCGACGTGCTGCTGCTCGACGAACCGCTGTCCGCGCTCGATGCCAATCTGCGCGCGTCGGTGCGCTCCGAACTGAAGGCGCTGCATGAACGCCTGCCGAATCTGACGATCGTCTGCGTGACGCACGATCAGGACGACGCGCTCGTGCTGTCCGATCGCACGCTGCTGATGCGCGATGGCCATATCGCGCAGCTCGGCACGCCGCAGCAGCTGTACGACTCGCCGGCCGACGGCTTCGTCGCGCGCTACCTCGGCGCGGCCAATCTGCTGCCGCCGCAGGTCGCGTTCGGCATGGACGACGCGCGCTACAACGAGCGCGAACGTGTCGCGTGTCTGCGTCCGGAGGCGCTGCGCATCGTGCCGCTCGGAGAGGGGCAGTTGCACGGCGCGATCGCGTCGGTCGAGTGGTACGGCGCGGCCTTGTCGGTATCGGTCGTGCTCGATGCGCTGCCGAACGACCCCCTGCTCGTCACGCTGCAGCGTGGTCTCGGCATGACGCCGGAGAAGGGCGCGCGTGTTTCCCTGCGTTACGAGGCTGGCGATGTCGTCCTTATCAAGCCCTGATACGTCCAACCCACTCGACCTAGCCGCGCAAGCCGAGGCCGAAGCCGCCGCCGCGCGCCGTCTCGCGAGCGCGGCGGCGCACGCGGCCGCCGTCAAGCGGCGCGAGCGCCTCGCGCAATGGCATCTGCTGTTCATTGCAGTCGTGGTGCTCGGACCTCTCGTCATCTATCCGCTGGTGCGGCTCGTGATGCTGAGTCTGACCGGCGCGCATGGCCTGTCTGGCCACGCGTACGTAACGTTCTTCGGTAACCCCGAAACGCGCGGCGTGATCGGCACCACGCTCGGCATCCTGTTCGCGAGCGCGAGCCTGGCGTCACTGCTCGGCGTGGCGCTCGCGTCGCTGCTGTTCTTCAAGCCGTTTCCGGGCGCGCGCATGGTCACGCGCTTTCTCGAACTGTTCGTCGCGTTCCCGTCGTTTCTGGTCGCGTTCACGCTGATCTTTCTGTACGGCTCGCAAGGCTCGGTCAGCATCGGGCTGCAGCGGCTGTTCAATCTGCAGGCGCCGCCGCTCGATTTTCTGTTCGGCATCGGCGGCGTGATTCTCGCGGAAGTCGTGTTCTATACGCCGTTCGTCGTGCGTCCGACGTTGGCATCGTTCGCGCTGCTCGACCAGCGACTGATCGAAGCCGCGCGCAGCCTCGGCGCGAACGGCCTGATGGTCGCGTTCAAGGTGATCCTGCCGCTCGCGTGGCCGGGCATCGCGGCCGGCACGATCCTGTGTTTTCTGCTGACGCTCAACGAGTTCGGCATTCTGCTGGTGCTCGGCAGCGCCCATCTGATCACGCTGCCGGTCGCGATCTACAGCGCCGCCACCGTCGATCTCGACCTGCCGACCGCCGCCGCCGGCGCGGTCGTGATGCTGCTGATGTCGTTGTCGTTGTACGCGTTGTACCGGCGTGTCAATCGTCGCAAGGTGAAAGGAGCCGGTCATGGCCGTTGAACTCGATCCGACCGTGCTGCCGGTCATGCACAAGAAGGGCCGGCCGGTGCGGCACAGCCTCGCGGTGCGACTGCTCGGCGGTCTGTTTCTCGGCTTTGCCGCGCTGCTGTGCTTCTGGCTGTTCGTGCTGCCGGTGTTGGTCGTCGCGCTATCGAGCGTCGCGTCGCACTGGTCCGGCACGATCCTGCCCGACGGCTTCAGCATGCGCTGGTTCGAGCGTCTCGGTTCGAGCGACTTCGACGCGCTGACCACCAGCCTCGAAGTCGGCATGGGCGTCGCGGTGCTCGGCACGATCCTCGGTTTGTGGCTCGCGCTCGCGCTCGAAGGACGCGACCGGCGCGGCCTCGGCGCCGTCATCGACACGATCGCGATGATGCCCAACGGCGTGCCGAGCGTCGTGCTCGGCCTCGCGGTGCTGATCGCGTATCACAAACGGCCGCTCGATCTGTCGAGCTCGGCGGCGATCGTGGTGTTCGTGCAGCTCGCGCTGGTACTGCCGTTCTGCTACCGCTGCGCGGCCGCCGCGCTGCGCCCGGAGCTGACCGTGTTGCGCGAAGCGGCCGCGAGCCTCGGAGCGCCGCCGTCGATGGTGCTGCGCCGCGTCGTGTTGCCGCAACTGGTGCCGGCGATACGCGCGAGTCTCGCGCTCGGCTTTGCGCTGTCGCTCGGCGAACTCGGCGCGACGCTGACCGTATATCCGCCAGGCTTCGCGACGGTGCCGATCGTCGTCGTCGGGCAGGTGGAACGCGGCTATTACCTGCCGGCTTCCGCGCTGTCGCTGATTCTGCTGCTGGTCTCGCTGGTCGCTCTGCTGCTGATCGCGGCGCGCGCTCCGCGGCGCCGGATCGACTGAGCCGACTGAGCCGACTGATCCGAGTGATCCGAGTGATCCGAGTGATCCGAGTGATCCGAGTGATCCGAGTGATCCGAGTGATCCGAGTGATCCGAGTGATCGGCGAGCGATTTCGTTGATCTGAAGCACGCGCGCGAACCGGTCAGCATCGATGTAGATGTGGCAAAAGTTGTCCAAATGACCGAATATATGCACTCTGCTTCCGTCGATCCGATCGAGGTCCTGCGCCGCCATTCGCTGACGACGCTGGTGCGCGACGAGATCGAGCGGCAGATCGTCGGCGGCATGCTGGCGCCGGGCGACAAGCTCAACGAAGCCGACTGGGCGGCGCGATTGCAGGTGTCGCGCGGGCCGGTGCGGGAGGCGTTTCGCGCGCTAGAGCAGGCGGGTCTGGTGCGCACCGAGAAGAATCGCGGCGTGTTCGTGCGGACGGTGTTGCTCGCGGAGGCGGACGAGATTTACGCGGTGCGCGCGGTGCTCGAAGAGGGGGCGTGCCGGATGCTCGCGTCGAGCATCGATGCGGGCAAACTCGCGGTGCTGCGCGACTGGGTCGACGCGATGCGCGCGGCGCTCGCGTCGCACGATCACGATGCGTATGCGCGCGCGAACGTCGCGTTTCACGATGTGCTGGTCGCGGCGGCGGGCAACACGAAGTTGTACGACACGTATCGCAGGCTCGTCAGCGAGCTGAGCCTGTTTCGGCGTGCGGCGCTAGTCGGGCAGGCCGACGCGATGGCGCGCTCGCTCGCCGAGCATCGCGCGATTCTGACAGCGCTCGCGTCGCGCGATGCGGAGCAGGCCGCGCAGTTGATGCGCGCGCATGTGCAGGGCGGGTTGCAGCGCGCGCATGCGGCCTGCGAGGCGGCGGGCGATGCGGCGCACGAGCAGCACCTCCCGGCAGGCGCGGGTGCGGCTGGCTCGCGCGGGCGATGACGGCGCGGCGATGAAGCCGAGGCAAGCGTACCGGCAAACGCCGCGGCAGCTTCGCCCCACGAACAGACAACCCGGCGATCAAGACTTTGCAATGACAACCCCGGCAATGGAAAACCACGCGATGACACACCCCGAGCAACGCACGATCGAAGTCAACGGCCGGAGTTACCGGCTGCCTTCGCAGCCGACGGTCGTTGTCTGTGTCGACGGCTGCGAGTTTGCGTACCTGGAAGCGGCGGCCGCGGCCGGCGTCGCGCCGTTCATCGGTTCGATGCTCGAGGGCGGCGCGGCGTTTCGCGGCGACTGCGCGATCCCGTCGTTCACGAACCCGAACAACCTGTCGATCGTGACCGGCGTATTGCCGTCCGTGCATGGCATCTGCGGCAACTACTTCTGGGACACCCACGCGAACGACGGCGCGGGCGCGGCGGTGATGATGAACGATCCCGCCTACCTACGCGCGCCCACGCTGCTCGCGGCCGCCGCCGACGCGGGCGCCGCGGTCGCCGTCGTCACCGCGAAGGACAAACTGCGCGGGCTGCTCGGCTCGCAGTTGAAGGGCATCTGCTTTTCGGCGGAGAAAGCCGACGAGGTGACGCGCGAGGAAAACGGCATCGACGACGTGCTCGATCTGGTTGGCCTGCCATTGCCCGACGTGTATAGCGCGGGGTTGTCGGAATTCGTGTTCGCGGCCGGCGTGCGGCTCGCGCAGACACGCAAGCTCGACCTCATGTATCTGTCGACGACCGACTATATCCAGCACAAATGGGCGCCCGGCACCGAAGGCGCGAACGCGTTCTACGCGATGATGGACGGCTATCTCGCGAAGCTCGACGCGCTCGGCTGGGTGATCGGCCTCACCGCCGATCACGGCATGAACGCGAAGCACGATCCGCAGACCGGCGAGCCGAACGTGATCTATCTGCAGGACTTGCTCGACGACTGGCTCGAGGCGTCGACGGCGCGCGTGATTCTGCCGATCACCGATCCGTACGTCGTGCATCATGGCGCGCTGGGTTCGTTCGCGACGGTCTATTTGCCGCGCGAGGTCGATGCTGCGTCCGTGATTGCGCGGATCGGCCGCCTGCCGGGAATCGAAGTCGTGCTCGATCGACGCGCCGCGTGTGCGCGCTTCGGGCTGCCTGAGGATCGCATCGGCGATCTGGTCGTGATCGGCACGAAGCATGTGGTGCTCGGCACGCGGCGCGACGAGCACGACCTGTCCGGGCTCACCGTGCCGTTGCGCTCGCACGGCGGGATTTCCGAGCAGGAAGTGCCACTGCTGTTCAACCGGCGCGTTCAGCCATCAGCCACCGGCAGCGAAGGCAAACGGCTGCGCAATTTCGATATCTTCGACGTCGCGCTCAATCGCGTGTCGACATCGTGAACACGGCGCCGCGGGACCATCCTGAGTTCCGCGCCGAAGCGCTGCGGCTGAGCGGCGAGCGCGCGACGCGCGCCCGGACGCTCGACGTGTTCGATCCTTATACCGGCATGCGCGTCGGCACGGTGCCCTTCGCCAGCATCGACGATGTGCGCGCCGCGTTCGACTACGCGCTCGCGTATCGGCCGACGCTGTCGCGCTACGAGCGTTCGCAGATTCTCGAGCGCGCGGCGGTGCTGCTGCGTGAGCGGATCGAACCGGCGTCGGATCTGATTTCGCTCGAGTCGGGTCTGTCGAAGCAGGACTCGGGCTACGAGATCGGCCGCGTCGCCGACGTGTTCCGCTTTGCCTCGTTCGAGGCGTTGCGCGACGACGGTCAGAGTTTCTCGTGCGATCTGACGCCGCATGGCAAAAGGCGTCGCGTGTTCTCGCAGCGCGAGCCGCTCGCGGGCGTGATCGTCGCGATCACGCCGTTCAATCATCCGATGAACCAGGTCGCGCTAATGAGGCGGTGGCCGCGGGCGCGCGCCTGCGCCTCGGCAACGAGCGCCGCGGCGCGTTGTATGCGCCGACCGTGCTCGATAACGTCGATTCGTCGATGACGCTCGTGCGCGAGGAAACCTTCGGGCCGGTATCGCCGGTCATCGCGTTCGACACGCTCGACGATGCGATTCGCGTCAGCAACGGAACACCGTTCGGGCTGTCGTCGGGCGTGTGTACGAACCGGCAGGACGCGATCACGCGTTTCATTAATGAGCTGCGCGAGGGCACCGTCAACGTGTGGGAAGTGCCAGCCTATCGGATCGAGCTGACGCCGTTCGGCGGCATCAAGGATTCGGGGCTAGGCTACAAGGAAGGCGTTCAGGAAGCGATGAAGAGCTTTACCAATCTGAAGACGTTTTCATTACCTTGGGAGTAACAGGTGGCATTGAGTCTCGACGATATCCGTGTGCTCTTCGAGCGACACGGCAGCCTCGCGTATAGCGGCGAGCCGGTGACGCAGCTCGAGCACGCGTTGCAGAGCGGCGCGCTCGCCGCGGCGGAAGGCGCGAGCGACGAACTCGTCGCCGCGGCGTTCTTGCACGACCTCGGCCATCTGCTGAACCTGCAAGGGGAGACGCCGACGGAACGGGGTGTCGACGATCTGCATCAGTATTTCGCCTTGCCGTTTTTGCGGCCGGTGTTGTCGGATGCGGTGCTGGAGCCGATTCGTCTGCACGTCGACGCGAAGCGCTGCCTGTGCGCGATCGACGCTACCTATTTTGGCCAGCTGTCCGCCGACTCGGTGCGCAGCTTGCAATTGCAGGGCGGGGTCTTCAGCAGGGAAGAGGCGCAGGCGTTTATGCAGAAACCGTACGCCAAAGACGCGATGCGTTTGCGCCGATGGGACGATCGCGCGAAAGAGAAGGATCGCGCGACGCCGGGGATCGACCATTATCTGGCCGTGGTCGAACGGGCGATGCGCGCGCATGCGACTGCGTGAGTCGAGGTGTTTTGGGTCGCGGTAGGTTGCGCGCCGAGCGGTCAAAATATCGCTTGCAAGTCCCGATGTCGGCGACTAGAATTCCGCTCTTTCGCGCTCCGGACGCCGGGGTGCGGAGAAGCGGGAAGCCTTTGATGGCGTGGGCTTCAGCGGCGTGGGCAGGTTAA
>NZ_VZQO01000021.1:0-133131 GCF_014397665.1 Paraburkholderia sp. UCT2 | reverse complement strand
GAACTGCATGCGCTTGAGCCTGTCGATCTGCGCCTTGAGCTGCCCGATCTCCAGATCGCGCTCGGCAAGCTGGGCACGGGCCTCGACCAGCAAGGCCCGCAGAGTTTCAACATCGTCAGGAAGTTCGGCGCCGTTCGACATGCGGCGCAGTTTACGAGCCTTCCTCGCGGTTTACAACATCGACAGCGCAGCCGTACGACGCGGCTGCCGCCAATCGATGCCTTCGAGCAACATCGACAGTTGCGCCGCCGTCAGATGGACCTTGCCGCCATCGGCGTGTGGCCAGACGAAGCGACCACGCTCAAGCCGCTTCGCAAGAAGCCAGAGCCCGTCTTCGGTCGCCCACATGACCTTCACGAGATCGCCGCGCCGGCCCCGGAAGATGAACACGTTGCCACCCAGCGGATTGTCCTCGAGCGCCGTCTGCACCTTTGCCGCCAGCCCCTGGAACCCGCAGCGCATGTCGGTGACGCCTGCCACCAGCCAGACGCGTGTACCCGTGGGTAGAGAGATCACGATCGCACGCTCCCCAGGACGACGCGTAGCGTGTCGGCGTCGACAACGCCGTTGACCTTGACTACCACGTCACCGAACCGGATCTCGATCGTCCCGGCTCGTGCAGTCCGGTTGCAGACGTCCCTTGCATCTGGGGGCATCGCCACGCGCTGCGGCGGCATCTCATGAACCACCGCCACTGGAATCAGGCAGGTCGTTTCCGCCTGCAATTGCTCGCGATAGCGACGCCGCCAGGCAAACAGCATGTTTGCATTGATGCCATTGTCCCGCGCCAGCTTCGCGACCGACGCACCAGGCTCACATGCCGCGGCCGCAAGCCGGCGTCGAAACTCGCGATCATAATTCGGGCGTCCCTTGCGGCTACCCGGCCTGGCTTCCGACTCTGTCACAGTGATGTCCATCAAATCGAAAATGATGGGCACCACTTTGATGTCGGTTCTCGCCGCCGTCTACGACGGTCGTCGTGAGGTGCTTACCAAACAGCATTGAAGCAAGCGACACCTCCGCCCGCCTCAACGCTTTTCAACTCGTTCTCCCGCTGCCGACCGCAATATACCCCAGACCCGGCGATAACCATAGCTCGGCAGGTCAGTGACGGTCAGCCGTATTTCTTCGACCAGCCCGGCATCGTCCGTCTTCTTGGCGCTGCGTCCATCCTGCCAGTCGGCTGGACGGTGCAAGCCTTGCCGCCACGTTTGAGCGCGCTACGCCGAGAACGTCGCAGACCTGCTTCACTGCTCGTCCCCCGGCAATGAGGGAGAGCGCGCAATCCATTTTCGCGACTTCGCCACCTCCACCGCCTCACGGAGTATCTCGTTCTCCATTGTCTTTTTGCCGAGCAGTCGCTGGAGTTCCCTGATTTGCTTCAGCGCATCGCTCAGCTCCGACGCTGGTACGACTTCCCCGCCGGCACTGACAGCCGACAGGCTGCCATCCCGATACAGCTTGCGCCAGTGAAACAGCTGGTTCGGATTCACGCCGTGCTCGCGTGCAACCATCGAGACCGACTTGCCCGGCTCGAAACTCTCTCTCACCACCGCCGCCGGCGTTCCGGTCCCATCAACACTTCCATCACTTCTTGTTTGTTGCTAGTCAAAAACACAGTCATATGCCTACCCGCTATTTGAAGTGGGAAACTGTGTCCGGCGATTCAGGGGGCCGCTCCATCAACTCTCTACTTCCCTTGCGCCAGAAACTTCTGCGCCAGTCGGACCCAATACGTCGATCCCACCGGCAACAACTCGTCGTTAAAGTCATAACTCGCGTTGTGCAGCATACAAGGGCCCGCGCCGTGGCCCGCCTCGCGGTGGCCGCCATCGCCGTTGCCCAAAAACGCATAGCAACCCGGTTTCGCCAGCAGCATGAACGAAAAATCTTCGGCACCCATGGTCGGTTCAACCGCGTCATCGACATTTTCCGCGCCAACGATCTCTTTCATGACCGACGCCGCAAAACGCGCTTCCTCGCTGCTGTTGATCGTCGGGGGATAGTTCCGGTGGAATTGGATCTGAACGGAGCAATCGTATGCTTCGGCTGTACTGTGCGCGATCTTGCGCATGCGTGACTCGATCAGGTCGAGCGTTTCTGTAGTGAAGGTCCGAACGGTCCCCGCGATCCATGCGTCGTCCGGTACTACATTGACCGCATCGCCCGCATGTATCTGCGTTATCGACAATACCGCAGTATCCAGCGGCTTTTTGTTTCGCGTGATGATGCTTTGCAGCCCGTTGGCAATTTGCACCGCCGCAAAGACCGGATCACGGCCATTGTGCGGTAGCGCTGCATGCGAGCCGACGCCCTTGATTTCGATGCGAAATTCATTGCTCGACGCCATGATCGGGCCTTCGGTCACGCCGAAGTGGCCCGCCGGCATACCCGGCCAGTTGTGAATGCCAAACACGGCGTCCACGGGGAATTTGTTGAACAAGCCGTCGTCCATCATAGCCTTCGCGCCGGCGCCGCCTTCTTCAGCCGGCTGGAAAATGAACACGATCGTGCCGTCGAAAGCACCATGTTTGGCCAGGTAGTGCGCGGCACCGAGCAGCATCGCCGTATGTCCGTCGTGCCCGCACGCATGCATCTTGCCGTCGTTCGTCGACCGATGATCGAAGCTGTTGAGCTCCTGGATCGGCAGCGCGTCCATGTCGGCTCGCAGACCAATCGCGCGCGAGCCGTTACCTCGTTTCAATACGCCGACCACGCCCGTCTTGCCGAAACCACGGTGGGTCTCGATGCCCCAGGACTCGAGCGAACGCGCGACGAGATCAGCAGTCGCCGTCTCTTCGTAGCGCAGCTCCGGGTGGGCATGGATGGTTCGTCGAAGGGTCTGGATTTCGCCGCGAGCGGCCTGAATTTCGGGGATGAGTTTCATGATGGAGTGATTATGCGTTTGTGCTTGACGAGCATGAGATCGCCGCGGACCACGTCGGCCCGGGCACTGCGGATGATTCATTCTACGCCGAAGGCATTTTTGGTGGCGCCACCGAGGTCGGCTGCCTATAGACGTAATAAAATTCCACTTTGCGCGACCGCTTACTGCTCGCCAGGACACATTGCCGATGAACGCCCCGACCGAATTCGCGCGCGCCGTGTGCCCGCACGATTGCCCCGACACCTGCGCGATGCGCGTGACCATCGACAATGGACGGGCGATCAAGGTCGCCGGCGATCCCGACCATCCGCCGACTCAGGGCGTGCTGTGCACAAAGGTCAGTCGTTACGCGGAGCGTGTATACCATCCGAACCGATTGACGACGCCCATGAAGCGTGTCGGCCGCAAGGGCGAGGGCCGTTTCGAGCCAATCAACTGGGACGAAGCGTTCGACCTTGCCGCAAGCCGCCTCGGCGAGATTGTCCGTCGCGCGCCGGAAGCGATTCTGCCTTACAGCTACGCGGGCACGATGGGCTTGGTGCAGGGCGATAGCATCGCGCAACGCTTTTTCCACAAGCTCGGCGCATCGCAGCTGGATCGCGCGATTTGCGCGGCGGCCGGCGCTGCCGGCCTCAAATACACGTACGGCGCCGGCATCGGTATGCACACCGAGTTTTTCGCCGAGAGCGAGGTGATCCTGATCTGGGGAGCGAATCCGATCGCATCGAATCTGCATTTCTGGACGCGCGCGCAGGAAGCCAAACGTCGCGGTGCCCGGCTGATCGCAATCGATCCGTATCGCTCGCTGACCGCGGAGAAATGCCATCAACACATCGCGCTGAAGCCAGGCACAGACGGCGCTCTCGCGCTCGGCATCATGAACGTCCTGATTACCGAGAATCTGCTCGACTACGAGTACATCGCGGCGCACACGCTGGGCTTCGCCGACTTGAAGGTGCGTGCGCTCAGCTATCCATTGTCTCGGGTTAGTGAAATTTGTGGCGTCGAAGAAGAGGAAATCGCCGATCTTGCGCGACTTTACGCCAGCACGAAGAAAGCCGCGATCCGCTTGAACTACGGTCTGCAGCGGGTGCGTGGCGGCGGCAATGCGGTGCGCGCAATCGCGTGTCTACCGTCGCTGACCGGCGCATGGCGTGAGCGCGCGGGCGGGGCGCTGCTGTCGTCGAGCGGTTGGGCACCGGTCGACTCGCACGCGTTGCAGCGTCCCGACCTGATGCCCGGTTGGCCGTCGAAGCCGAGCCGCGTGATCAATATGAATGCGATCGGCGACGCGTTGCTGCATCCGGGCGACGCGACGTTCGGCCCCAAGGTCGAGGCGATCGTGGTCTACAACTCGAATCCGGTCGCGGTCGCACCGGACTCCGAACGCGTCGCGGCGGGTTTTGCGCGCGAGGATCTGTTCACGATCGTGCTCGAGCATTTCCAGACCGACACCGCGGATTACGCCGACCTGCTGTTGCCTGCCACGACGCAGCTCGAGCATCTCGACGTGCACAAGTCGTACGGTCACACGCACGTGATGGTCAACCTGCCCGCCATCGCGCCGTTCGGCGACGCACGGCCGAATACCGAGATCTTCCGCAGCCTAGCGCGCCGCATGGGCATGACGGAACCGGCGCTCTTCGACAGCGACGAAGCCGTCGCGCAAGCCGCATTTCGCTGGGACGACAAGACGCTGGACGATGTCGACTGGCCGATGCTGAAGCAAGCCGGCTGGGCCCGTCTCAATCTGCCTGACGCGCCATTTGCCGACGGTGGTTTTCGCACGCCATCCGGCAAGTGCGAGTTCTACAGCGAGCGCCTTGCGCAACAGGGCCTCGACCCGCTGCCGGACTACCTGCCACCCTACGAATCGGCCGACGGCGCGTCCGAGCTGGCGGCCCGCTATCCGCTCGCGATGATTTCACCGCCCGCGCGCAACTTCCTGAACAGCACCTTCGTGAACATCGAGAGTCTGCGCGCGACGGAAGGCGAGCCGCATCTGGACATCCACCCTGCCGACGCGCACGCGCGCGGCATCGGCGACGGCGATCAGGTGCGCATCTTCAATGACCGCGGCTCGATGCAAGCGCGTGCCCGCGTGACCGACCGGGCGCGCGAAGGCCTGGTCGTCGGGTTGTCGATCTGGTGGAAGAAGCTCGCGCCGGACGGCCGCAACGCGAACCAGTTGACGAGCCAGGCACTCACCGATCTCGGCGGTTCGGCGACGTTTTACGACTGTCTCGTCGAAGTCGAGCGGGCCTGAAAGCCGCGCCTCACATTGAAGCTGGCGCCCAGCCTCGCAAGTTCGAGGCTGCCGTCTAACCTCATCGCTTTGCCCATTGGCCGCAATATGCCCATGCTACGATGCGTTTTTAGCACGACCATTCGAAAATAATTCAGGAGACGCTGCATGGAGAAAATCTGGCTGAAATCTTATCCGCCCGGCGTTCCAGCAGAGATCGACCCGACACGCTATTCGTCGGTGGCCGAGTTGCTCGAGGAAGCCTTTCGCGAACACCGCGCAAAGCCGGCGTTCGTGTGCATGGGCAAGCAGATCAGCTACGGTGAACTCGACGAGCTTTCGCGCAATCTTGCAGCGTGGCTGCAGTCGAAAGGGCTCACGCGCGGCTCGCGTGTCGCGATCATGATGCCGAACGTGCTGCAGTATCCAGTCGCGCTCGCCGCGATTCTGCGCGCGGGCTATGTGGTCGTGAACGTGAATCCGCTGTACACGCCGCGCGAACTCGAGCACCAACTGAAGGACAGCGGCACTGAGGCGATCATCCTGCTCGAGAATTTCGCGGGGACCTTGCAGGCAATCGTGCGCAATACGCCGGTCAAGCATGTGGTCGTCGCGGCGATGGGCGACCTGATGGGCATCAAAGGCCCGCTCGTGAACTTCGTCGTGCGCAAGGTCAAGAAGATGGTGCCGGCGTGGAGCCTGGCTGGGCACGTCAAGTTCAACGACACGGTCTCGGAGGGCGCAAGTCTGACGTTCAAGCCGGTCCAGCAGGGGCCCGACGATATCGCGTTCCTGCAATACACGGGCGGCACCACCGGCGTGGCCAAGGGCGCGACGCTGCTGCACCGGAACCTGATCGCGAACGTGCTGCAGTCGGAGGTCTGGCTCAATCCGGTGCGCGCGAACCGCACGGATATCGATCAGTTCATTACGGTCGTCGCGTTGCCGCTGTATCACGTGTTCGCGCTGACCGTGTGCGGGCTGCTGACCATCCGCACCGGCGGTCTCGGCGTGCTGATTCCGAATCCGCGCGATATCCCCGGCATGATCAAGTCGCTCGAGGGGTATGCGATCACGACGATTCCCGCGGTCAACACGCTCTACAACGCGATGTTGAACAGCCCCGACTTCCACAAGCTCGACTTCTCGAAGCTGCTGACCGCGAACGGCGGCGGCATGGCGGTGCAGGAGGCGGTCGCGAAGCGCTGGTTCGAGCTGACGCGCACGCCGATCGTCGAGGGCTACGGGCTGTCGGAAACGTCGCCGTGCGTGACCTGCAATCCCGTCACCGCCACCGAATACAACGGCACGATCGGCCTGCCACTGCCGTCGACCGAAATCTCGATCCGCGACGACGAAGGCAACGAAGTGCCGCCCGGCCAGCCCGGCGAGATCTGCATCCGCGGCCCGCAGGTGATGGCGGGCTACTGGAACAGGCCCGACGAAACCGCCAAGGTGATGACGGCGGACGGCTTCTTTAAATCAGGCGACGTCGGCATCATGGGCGCGGACGGCTTTGTGAAGATCGTCGATCGCAAGAAGGACATGATTCTGGTGTCCGGCTTCAACGTGTATCCGAATGAAGTCGAGGACGTCGTCGCAAAGCTGCCGGGTGTGTTCGAAGTCGCGGCGGTGGGTGTACCGGATCAGCATTCCGGCGAGGCAGTGAAGCTGTTCGTCGTGAAAAAGGATCCGTCGCTGACCGACGAACAGATCTTCGCATACTGCAAAACGCAACTGACCGGCTACAAGCGGCCGAAGGTCGTCGAATTCCGCACCGAGTTGCCGAAGAGCAATGTCGGCAAGATCCTGCGCCGCGAGTTGCGCGACGGCAGGGCTTAAGCGAGCGAAGAACAAAAGCCCGGCGCACGAAAGTGCGCCGGGTTTTTTGTTGCCCGTACAAAATCCGCGCATAAAAAAAGGCGCCCGAAGGCGCCTTTGAGACAAACTGCGTTTTTTTACGACTTATTAGAACTTGTGACGGATACCGATGCGAGCCGTGAACTGGTTGTTGGTCGTCGAACCGGTCAGGCCGTTGATGCCTGCCGTTGCTGCGACCACCTGACCCGTTGCGTTGACCGTGTCGCCCAAAGCGTGCTGGTACACGCCGACCAGGTACACGTCGGTACGCTTGGACAGGAAGTAGTCCACGCCCAGCGCGCCTTGGTGGTACTGAGCACGCGAGTTGCCTTCGATCTGCGTGCCGCGCGTGTAGTCATACGCCGCGCCGACCAGCAGTGCCGGGGTCAACTGATACTTGAAGTTGATTTCGCCGTTGTTGAACGTTGCCTTCTGGCCAGCGAACGGCGACGCGAACGTCTTGCCGAGGTTGCCGAACTGGATGTTCGAGTACGTCAGGCCGATGGTTGCCGCGCCGAACGTGTATGCACCGCCCGCGCCGACGACCTGGTACGTGTTGGCCGATGCGAAGCCTGCGTAGATCGGGGTCGTGACTGCGAAATTAGCTGCAGTAGTACCCACGGCCGGCGTATTCGTTGCGATCGTGCCGCCGTTGTTGAACAGACCGCCCGAAGCTGCCGGCGTACGCGCGTTCAAATAACCCAAGCCCAATTGCAGCGGACCGTTGTTATAGCCAGCACCCAACGACCAGATCTGGTTGTGCGTGAAGTCACCGGCGACGCCGCCGAAGCTATACGTGCCGCCGAACGTCAGGCCGTTGTAGTTTTTGCTGGTGTACTTGACCGTGTTGTTGGTGCGATACGCGTTGTTGAAGTTGTCGATATCGCCCGGGTGAGCGGCGATGTAGCCGCCCCACTGATCACCCGATTCGAACGGACCCACGTAGTCGACGACGGAGTCGTACTGACGACCCAGCGTGACCGTGCCGAACTGGCTCGACAGACCGACATATGCCTGACGACCGAACATCAGGCCGCCTTGACCGAGCTTGCCGTTCGTCACGTCAAAGCCGTTTTCCAACACGAACAGGGCCTTCAGACCGCCGCCCAGATCTTCAGTGCCACGCAGGCCGAAACGCGAGCCTTGCAGGACGCCGCTGGACATGTTGTACAGATGCTTACCGCCCGAGTTGGTGTTCATGTTGATACCAACGTCAACGATGCCGTACAGGGTCACGCTGCTCTGCGCATGAGCGACGCCTGCGAATGCGCCCAGTGCTGCGAGAGCGAGAAGCGACTTTTTCATCGAATGATCTCCAAGGAATACGAATCTTTTGTACAAGGCGAAATATTTAGTTAGTGCTGAAGGCCTTGCTGTCCAACTTCGCGAGAAGTTGCCACGTAATGTAACAAAAGGCATACATGGAACAAAGAAAAAGGAGTCGCTCCGGAAGGCCGCTGTTTCGTTTACGCAACATGGTCTAGAATCGCAAATTAACCGCCCATTTCATGCGGATTGGTGCCTGTCGGGCCACGGGTTTCGCGTCGCGAGGCCTTGTCGCACGGACCTTCCGGAACGATGCGGCGGTTATCGAATCAGGGAGCGCTTTATGTTGCTGGACGAGTTGATTGGCGAGTTTGATCGGGGTTTACGCTCACTGACGGGGGTCTCGCGGATGAGCCGTCCGCTGCCGCTTCCGCAGGCTTCCGCGGCGACGGCCGAAGCTCCCGAACTCTCGCCCGCGGAGCGCGCGCATGCGGCGGGTTTGATGCGTGTGAACCACGTCGGCGAAGTGTGCGCGCAGGCGCTTTACCAGGCGCAGAAACTCGCCACCGACTCACCTTCATTGCGCGCCATGTTCGATCACGCCGCGTCGGAAGAAGAGGATCATCTGGCGTGGACCGCCAAACGCCTCCAGGCGCTCGACTCGCGTCCGAGTCTGCTCAATCCGCTGTGGTACACCGGCGCGCTCGCGATCGGTCTCGCCGCGGGGCGTCTCGGCGATCGCGTGAGTCTTGGCTTCATGGCCGAAACGGAGCGCCAGGTCGAGCAGCATCTCGACAGTCATCTCGATCAGCTCCCCGCCGCGGACCATGAATCGCGCGCGATCGTCGAGCAGATGCGGGTCGATGAAGCGCAGCACGGCAAGGCCGCAATGGATGCGGGCGGCATCGAGTTGCCGTTTCCTGCACGCGCGTTGATGCGTGCGATGTCGAAGGTGATGACGCGCACCGCCTATTACATATGAGCGTTTCACCCGCTTCGCTTCGCTAACCGGAGCACCGCACGTATCGCCTCAGCCATCGCTGAACGCATTTCCGCAAGCGAGACGGCGCCGCGCGCCCCGTTCGTCGTTGGTCCGGGCGACGCCGCCTCTTCCCTTTCAGAATCCCTTGACGATCTCTTTCAATTCGCGCTGTTTCCTCGCACTTTTCACGTATCACCTTCACAAGTTGCACTAGCCCATTCATTTATAACGGTTTTCTGTTTTATGCTGGACGTGAGGGAGTCGCGCTAAGTCCTTGTTCTAGCAAACAAAATCCGCTCGAAAAGCGCGCCGCTCCCTTGACCCGTGTTTAGCGTTCCTCTAAAGTGGGAGACAGTGTGAGAAAGTGTATTTTTGTGTGTTCTCGGCACCACTTTCGGGTAGATTTTCACGGACCGGGCGGGCGGCGCAAACAGCGCCGCAATAGGGGAGAGCGAAGTGTTCCAAGGGGCGTCGGCGCTGACGCTCGATGCGAAAGGGCGGATGTCGATTCCCTCTCGTTATCGGGATGCGCTGCAAACACAGGCAGAGGGCCGGGTGACGATCACCAAGCACCCGGACGGCTGCCTGTTGCTCTTTCCGCGCCCCGAATGGGAAATCTTCCGTGACAAGGTCGACAAGCTGCCCATGAACGCCGCCTGGTGGAAACGCATTTTTCTCGGCAATGCAATGGATGTGGATATGGACGGCGCAGGCCGTGTGCTCGTGTCGCCGGAGTTGCGAGCGGCTGGCTCGCTGGAGAAAGAAGTGACCTTGCTCGGCATGGGCCGCCATTTCGAGCTGTGGGATGCACAGATCTACGCCGCGAAGGAACAGGCGGCGATCGCCGAGGGCATGCCCGACGCGTTGAAAGATTTCACGTTCTGATCGCGGCTTATTTATATGGCACCTGCGATGGGAAACGAATTGCAGCATCGCACGGTGCTGTTGAACGAAGCGGTCGATGCGCTGGTCACGCGCGCCGACGGCACGTATGTGGACGGCACGTTCGGCCGTGGCGGCCATAGCCGCCTCGTGCTGGAACGGCTCGGTGAAGCAGGGCGGCTGATCGCGTTCGATAAAGATCCGCTCGCGATCGCGACGGCGCAGAAGATCGCCGATCCGCGCTTTGCCATCGTCCACGAGAGTTTTGCTTCACTGCGCGCCGCGATGGCGGAGCGCGGGGTAGGGCGTGTGTCGGGGGTGTTGCTGGATCTGGGCGTGTCGTCGCCGCAAGTCGACGATCCGGAGCGGGGCTTCAGCTTCCGCGCCGACGGCCCGCTCGACATGCGGATGGACCCGACGCGCGGCGAGTCCGCCGCTGACTGGCTCGCGCGGGCCACGGTGCAGGAATTGACGGAGGTGATACGAGATTATGGGGAAGAACGGTTTGCTTTTCAGATTGCAAAGGCGCTTGTTGCTCGCCGGGCAGAGTCCGACCGTCTTGGGCCTCTCGTCAGCACGGGCGAGCTTGCCCAAATCGTGGCTAACGTCGTCAAAACCCGTGAGAAGGGCAAGGACCCGGCAACCCGCACCTTTCAGGCTATACGGATTCACGTCAATCAAGAGCTTGCGGAGCTGCAAGTCGTTCTAGAAGCAGCGTTGTCGTTGTTGGAGCAAGGGGGGCGGCTGGTGGTCATCAGCTTTCATTCGCTCGAGGACCGGATCGTCAAGCGATTCATGCAGGCGCACGCGAGCGCGCCGGCGGTGGATCGCCGTCTGCCGATCCGCGCGGTCGACCTGCCGAGCCCTCCGCTCAAGATCATCGGCCGCGTATTCGCGAGCGACGCTGAAGTCGCCGGCAACCCGCGCGCCCGTTCTGCCGTGATGCGCGTGGCGGAGCGGATCGCGCCATGAACCGCCTCAATATTTTCCTGCTGATCATCGTGATGGGCTGTGCCTTGTCGGTCGTCAACGCGACCAATCAGCAGCGTCAGATCTTTATCCAGCTGCAGCGCGCGCAGTCGCAGGAGCGTCAGCTGCAGCAGGACTATTCGCAGCTTCAATATCAGCAGAGCGCGCTGTCCAAAACGTCGCGCATCGAGCAGCTCGCCACCGCCTCGCTGAAGATGCAATCGGTCACCACGGGCCGCACCCAGTACCTGACGCTCGCCCCGGGTGCCGCGACGGCGATCGACGCACCCATTCCGACTTCCGCGCCGGCCTCGGCGCCGGTCGCGACCCGTCGCGGAGCCACGCGATGAAAAAATCGTCGGCCCACAAGAGCGTTGCGTTTTCGGCCAATCCGATTCTGTCGGTGCGCCTGCCGATGTGGCGCTCGAAGCTCGTCGTGTTCCTGCTGTTCATGGCGTTCGTCGCGCTCGCCGCGCGCGCGTTCTGGATTCAGGGCCCGGGCAACGCGTTCTATCTGAAGCAGGGCGAGATCCGCTATCAGCGCCGCATCGACATGCCGGCCACGCGCGGCAAGATTCTCGACCGCAACGGCCTCGTGCTCGCCACGAGTCTGCCGGTGCGTGCAATCTGGGCGATTCCCGAATCGGTGCCCGACGACCTCGGCGCCGACAAGCTCGACGCGCTCGGCAAACTGCTCGGCATGACCACTAAGGAATTGCGCTCGAAGCTGTCGGAGGACAAGACCTTCGTCTACGTGAAGCGCCAGGTGCCGGTCGACGTCGCAGAAAAAGTCGCGGCGCTCGACATCCCCGGCATTTACTCGCGCGACGAGTACAAGCGCTTCTATCCGGAAGGCGAGATCACCGCTCACCTGATCGGCTTCACGAACGTCGAGGACGAGGGCCAGGAAGGCGTCGAGCTCGGCGACCAGAAGCTGCTCGCGGGCATGTCGGGCAGCCGTCGCGTGATCAAGGACCGGATGGGCCACATCATCGAGGACGTCGACGAACAGGTCGTGCCGCACAACGGCAAGGACGTCGATCTGTCGATCGACAGCAAGATCCAGTACATCGCCTATACGAACCTGAAAGCGGCCGTCGAGAAATTCAAGGCGAAGGCCGGCGCGGCGATGGTGATCGACGTGCGCACCGGCGAAGTGCTCGCGCTCGTCAATTACCCGACCTACAACCCGAACGACCGCTCGCACCTGACCGGCGACCAGCTGCGCAACCGCATCCTGACCGACACGTTCGAGCCGGGTTCGATCATGAAGCCGTTCACGGTGTCGCTCGCGCTCGATCTGCACCGGGTGACGCCGACTACACTGGTAGATACGGGCAACGGCCACTTCGTACTCGACGGCGCGCCGATTACCGACGACAGCGGCTTCGGCGTGCTGACGGTCGGCGGCGTGATCCAGAAGTCGAGCAACATCGGCGCGACCAAAATCGCGATGCAGTTGCGGCCCGAAGAGATGTGGAACATGTACACCAGCATCGGTCTCGGCCAGGCACCGAAGGTCGGCTTTCCGGGCGCGGCGGCGGGCCGTCTGCGTCCGTGGAAGAGCTGGCGCCGTATCGAGCAGGCGACGATGTCGTACGGCTATGGCCTGTCGGTGTCGCTGTTCCAGCTCGGCCGCGCGTACACCGCGATCGCGCACGACGGCGAAATCATGCCGGTGACGATTTTCCACACGCCGGGCGACCCGCCGGCCACCGGTCCGCAGATCTTCTCGCCGACCACCGCGCGTGAAGTGCGCGCGATGCTCGAAACCGTGGTGTCGCCGCAAGGCACGTCGCCGGATGCGGCGGTGCCCGGCTATCGCGTCGGCGGCAAGAGCGGTACCGCGTACAAGCACGGTCCGCACGGCTACGACCACTCCAAATATCGCGCCTCGTTCGTCGGCATGGCGCCGATGCCGAATCCGCGCATCGTCGTTGCGGTGTCGGTCGACGAGCCGACGGCCGGTAGCCACTTCGGCGGCCAGGTGTCGGGCCCGGTGTTTTCGGGCATCGCCGGGGATACGCTGCGCGCGCTGAACGTGCCGCCCGACATGCCCGTCAAGCAGATGGTCGTGTCCGACGATTCGGCGCCGCCCGCGCCCGGTGCGCCGGCCACGCCGCCCGTGGTGAAGAAGCTGTCGACGAGCCCCGGCGTGAAGAAGATGACCATTTCCGCCACCCCGAAAAATCATCCAGGAGTCGAGCGATGAGCGCGCTGCGCGAGCAACATCCAGCGCACCGGCAGATCGCCGACGCCCTTGCCTGGCTGCACGCGCACGTGCAGCCAGGCGCGCATCTGCACGCCGACACGCGCTCGCTCGCGGCCGGCGACGCGTTCTTCGCGTACGCGGTCGATGGCGCGGACAACCGCGCATTCATCGACGCGGCCATCAAGCGCGGTGCGGCCGCCGTGCTCGTGCAACCCGAAGGTTTCAGCGGCATGCTCGACGCGGCCGCCGCACATGCGGTGCCGGCGTTGAACGAACTCGCCGGCACGATCGCGAGCGCGTGGTATCGCGATCCGAGCGACGCGATGCTCGCGGTCGGCATCACCGGCACGAACGGCAAGACCTCGTGCAGCCAGTGGGTCGCCGCGGCGCTGTCCGCGCGCGGCATGCGCTGCGCGATCGTCGGCACGCTCGGCACAGGGCTCGTCGGCCAACTCGTGCACACCGGCTTCACGACGCCCGACGCACCGCAATTGCAACGCAGCCTCGCGCAATTGCGCGACGCGGGCGCGCAGGCGGTGGCGATGGAAGTGTCGTCGCATGCGCTGCACCAGGGGCGCGTGAACGGCACAGCTTTCGACATCGCGGTGTTCACGAACCTGACGCAGGACCATCTCGACTATCACGGCACGTTCGAGGCCTATGAAGCCGCCAAGGCGCGTCTGTTCGCCTGGCCCGAGCTGCGCGCGGCCGTGATCAATCGCGACGATGCCGCCGGCCGGCGTTTGCTCGCGAGCACGCGCGGTCACGCGCGCACGATCGCGTATGGCATCGAGGGCGAGCATGGCGACGCCGACGCCGACGGCACACCGCAAGCCGACGCGTGGCTCACTGCATCGAACGTGCGTGCCACCGCGACCGGCACCGCGTTTCATCTGAGCACCTCGGACTGGGGCAACGCCGAAGTCGAAGTGCAAACGCTCGGCCTCTTCAACGTCGGCAATCTGCTCGCGGTGCTCGGCGTGCTGCTCGCCGCCGACGTGCCGTTCGACGCGGCGCTCGCCGAACTCGCGAAGCTCGAACCGGTGAACGGCCGCATGCAGCGTCTGGGCGGCCGTCTGCAGAACGACGAACCGCTCGTCGTGATCGACTACGCGCACACACCCGATGCGCTCGAAAAGACCCTCGAAGCACTGCGGCCGATCGCGACCGCGCGCGGCGGCGAACTCGTCTGCATGTTCGGCTGCGGCGGCGACCGCGATGCGACCAAGCGTCCGCTGATGGGCGCGATCGCCGAGCGGCTGGCGGACAACGTCGTCGTGACGAGCGACAACCCGCGCAGCGAAGATCCGCTCGCGATCATCGAGCAGATTGTCACGGGCATGCGCGACGCGTCGCAGGCGCGCCGCATCGAGGACCGCGCGAGCGCGATCCTGCAGGCGATCCGCGGCGCCGCGCGCGAAGACGTGATCGTGCTGGCCGGCAAGGGGCACGAAGCCACACAGGAAATCATGGGCAAGAAACGCGCTTTCTCCGATCAGGACCACGCCCGCCTCGCGCTCGCCGCGCGCGCCACACAAACACGCGGAGGTGGCGAATGACCATGTTCTCGCTACGTGCAGCCGCCGCGCAGATCCCCGGCGCGAGCGTCACCGGCGACGACAGCGTGCGCTTCGAGCGCGTGTCGACCGACAGCCGCAGCGCTGGGCCCGGCGATCTGTTCATCGCGATCAAGGGCGACCGTTTCGACGCGCACGACTTCCTGCCGCAAGTGGCCGAGCGCAACGTCGCGGCGGTGCTCGTCGCGCGCACGCCGGATAGCTGGAGCGTGCCCGCGATCCGCGTCGCCGATACGCGCGAAGCGCTCGGCGCGCTCGCGCGCGGCTGGCGTCGTCAGTTCGACCTGCCGCTCGTCGCGGTCACGGGCAGCAACGGCAAGACCACGGTCAAGGAAATGATCGCCTCGATCTTCGCGGCCGCGGTCGGCGCGGATGCGCGTCTTGCGACCGCGGGCAATTTCAACAACGACATCGGCCTTCCGCTCACGCTGTTCCGTCTGCATGCCGCGCATCGGCTCGCGGTGGTCGAACTCGGCATGAACCATCCGGGCGAAACTGAACAGCTCGCGAAGCTTGCCGAGCCGACGGTTGCCGTCGTCAACAACGCGCAGCGCGAGCACCAGGAATTCATGGCGAGCGTCGAGGCGGTCGCGCTCGAACACGCGAGCGTGATTCACGCGCTGTCGCCGGAAGGCACGGCGGTATTCCCCGCCGACGACGCATATGCGAGCATCTGGCGCGTCGCCGCGACCGGCAGTCGCATCATCGATTTCGCGTTGAACAGCGCGGAGCGCACGACCGAAGCCGCGGTGAAGGGCAGGTTCGACGGCAAGCGTCTGTCTATCGACACGCCGCAAGGCCATCTCGACGTCACGCTGCAGGTGCTCGGCAATCACAACGCGCACAACGCGCTCGCGGCGGCCTCCGCCGCGTTGGCAGCGGGTGTGTCGCTCGACGCGATCCAGCGCGGCCTCGAATCGTTCGGCGCGGTGAAGGGCCGTCTGCAGGTCAAGCAGGCCGTGCTCGGCACGCTCGCGGGCGCAACCGTGATCGACGACACCTACAACGCGAATCCCGATTCGATGCGCGCCGCGATCGACGTGCTCGCGTCACGTGACTCGCCGCGTGTGCTCGTGATGGGCGACATGGGCGAAGTCGGCGACAACGGCCCGGCGTTTCACCGCGAAATCGGCGCGTATGCGAAAGAGAGCGGTATCGACGCGCTGTATGCGATGGGCGACGCCTCGCGCGACGCCTGCACCGCATACGGCGCGGGCGCGCACCACGTCGCCGATGTCGGCGCACTGGTCGGGAAACTGCAGCAGGCCGGCTTCGGCGCTGCCGCAACGCTTCTCGTGAAAGGCTCGCGCTTCATGCAGATGGAGCGCGTGGTGGACGCCGTTACGAGTCCACAACCCAACGCCGCGGGCACGACGCCCGCTGCACATTGAAATAGAAGGATCCAGGCATGCTACTGGCGCTGGCGCAATGGCTGCAGAATGACGCAAGCTTCTTGCGCGTGTTCAGTTATCTGACGTTTCGCGCGGTGATGGCGACCATCACCGCGTTGTTGATCGGGCTCGTCTGCGGCCCGGCGGTCATTCGCAAGCTGACCGCGATGAAGGTCGGCCAGGCCGTTCGCAAGGACGGTCCGCAAACTCACCTCGTCAAATCGGGCACGCCGACGATGGGCGGCGTGCTGATCCTGCTCGGCATCGCCGTGGCCACGCTGCTGTGGGCCGATCTGACCAACCGCTTCATCTGGATCGTGATGCTCGTCACGTTCGGCTTCGGCGTGATCGGCTGGGTCGACGATTACCGCAAGGTCGTCTACAAGGACCCGCGCGGCATGTCATCGCGCGAGAAGTATTTCTGGCAATCGGTGATCGGCCTGTTCGCGGCGGTTTATCTCGCGTTCAGCGTGTCCGAGGCGAGCAACGTGCGCGTGTTCGACCTGTTCATGGCGTGGGTGCGCAGCGGTCTGTCGATGGGCCTGCCCGCGCGCGCCGACCTGCTGCTGCCGTTCTTCAAGTCGATCACCTATCCGCTCGGCGTGTGGGGCTTCATCGTGCTCACGTATCTGGTGATCGTCGGCGCGAGCAACGCGGTGAATCTGACCGACGGCCTCGACGGCCTCGTGATCATGCCGGTCGTGCTGGTCGGCGCGTCGCTCGGCGTGTTCGCGTACGTGATGGGCAGCTCGGTCTACTCGAAATACCTGCTGTTCCCGCACATCCCCGGTGCGGGCGAATTGCTGATCTTCTGTTCGGCGATGGGCGGCGCGGGTCTCGCGTTTTTGTGGTTCAACACGCACCCGGCGCAGATGTTCATGGGCGACGTCGGCGCGCTCGCGCTCGGCGGTGCGCTTGGCACGGTCGCGGTGATCGTGCGTCAGGAAATCGTGCTGTTCATCATGGGCGGCATTTTCGTCGCGGAAACGCTGTCGGTGATGCTGCAGGTCACGTGGTTCAAATACACGAAGCGCCGTTACGGCGAAGGGCGGCGGTTCTTCAAGATGGCACCGCTGCATCACCATTTCGAATTGTCGGGCTGGAAGGAAACGCAGGTGGTCGTGCGCTTCTGGATCATCACGTTGATGTTGTGCCTGTTCGGTTTGTCCACGCTCAAATTGCGTTAAGCAGCAGTATTTAAGGAAGCAGGCGATGTTCGGCGAGAAGTTTCGGGATCGGCAAAAGCCGATGGTGCTCGTGCTGGGACTGGGTGAATCCGGTCTCGCGATGGCGCGCTGGTGCGCCAGGCACGGCTGTCGGCTGCGCGTGGCCGATACGCGCGAAGTGCCGCCGAATCTGTCCGCGCTCGAAGCGCATGGCGTCGATGCCGATTTCGTCGGCGGTCCGTTTTCGCCGGTGCTGCTCGAAGGCGTCGAGCTGGTCGCGATCAGCCCGGGATTGTCGCCGCTGGCCGCCGATCTGCTGCCGCTGGTCACGGCGGCGCGCGAGCAGGGCATCCCGGTGTGGGGCGAACTCGAACTGTTCTCGCAGGCGCTGCGCACGCTCGGCGAGTCCGGCTACGCGCCGAAGGTGATCGCGATCACCGGCACGAACGGCAAGACCACGACGACGAGTCTCGCCGGCCTGCTGTGCGAACGCGCGGGCAAGAAGGTCGCGGTGGCGGGCAACATCAGCCCGTCGCTGCTCGACAAGCTCTCCGAAGCGATCGACCAGACCGCGCTGCCCGACGTGTGGGTGCTCGAACTGTCGAGCTTCCAGCTGGAGACCTCGCATACGTTTACGCCGGACGCGGCCGCCGTGCTCAACATCACGCAGGATCATCTGGACTGGCACGGCGGACTCGATGCGTACGCAGCCGCGAAGGGCCGCATCTTCGGTACACGGACGGTGCGCGTGCTGAACCGCGACGACGCGCGCGTAATGGCGCTCGCGCCCGCCAGCGGCGACACGGAGGTCATCACGTTCGGCGTGACCGAGCCGAAGAACGACGGTGACTATGGCCTCCTGCGCGACAACGGCATGGTGTGGCTCGTCGAAGCGCAAGATCGCGACGCGAGCGACGAGTCCCCCAAGGGGACTTCCTTCGGGGCGCCGACGCCGAAGCGCCGTCGCAAGAACGAAGCAGCCGCAACGCCCGACATCGCGTTGAAGCGTCTGATGCCCGCCGACGCACTGCGCATCCGTGGCCTGCACAACGCCGCCAACGCGTTGGCCGCGTACGCGCTCGCACGCGCGATCGGCCTGCCCGGCGCGCCGCTTTTGCACGGCCTGCGCGAATATCGCGGCGAGCCGCATCGCGTGGAACTGATCGCGTCGATCGACGGTATCGACTATGTGGACGACAGCAAGGGCACCAACGTCGGCGCGACGGTCGCCGCGCTCGACGGTCTCGCGCAGCGCGTCGTGCTGATCGCCGGCGGTGACGGCAAGGGTCAGGAGTTCGAGCCGCTCGCCGCACCGGTGATGCGCTGGTGCCGCGCGGTGATGCTGATCGGCCGCGATGCGCCACAGATTCGCGCGGCGCTCGAACATTGCGGCGTCGCGATGACCGACCACGCGACTCTTGAAGACGCGACGCGCGCGGCCACCGCGCTCGCGCAGCCCGGCGACGCGGTGCTGCTGTCGCCCGCGTGCGCGAGCTTCGACATGTTCAAGGGTTACGCACACCGCGCGGCGGTATTCCGCAGCACGGTCGAAGATATCGCGGCCGAACGGGGGACGATGATATGAGCTGGTCGGAACGTTTCGGCTCGCGCGAACCCTCCGGCGGCAACGGCGCCGCGGCGCGCACGTCCACCCGCACGGGCGGCAGCGGTCTCGCGAGCGCGGTCAACGGCGTGCGGCCGCTGCGCTCGCGCATGCTCGACTACGACCACTCGCTGCTGTGGGTCGTCGTCGCGCTGCTCGGGCTCGGCGTCGTGATGGTGTACTCGGCGTCGATCGCGATGCCCGATTCGCCGAAGTACGCGTCGTATCGCGATTGGGCGTTCCTCGTGCGCCAGATCATCTTCGTGCTGATGGGCGCGGCGGTCGGCGTCGTGTCGTTCCGTATTCCGATTTCGACGTGGGACAAGTACGCACCGAAGCTCTTCCTGATCTCGCTCGTCGCGCTCGTGATCGTGCTGATCCCGCACGTCGGCAAGGGCGTGAACGGCGCGCGCCGCTGGATTCCGCTCGGCATCACGAACATGCAGCCGTCGGAAATCATGAAGCTCGCGGTGACGATCTACGCGGCGAACTACACGGTGCGCAAGCAGGAATACATGCACAGCTTCGCCAAGGGCTTTCTGCCGATGGCCGTCGCGGTCGGTCTCGTCGGCATGCTGCTGCTGCTCGAGCCGGACATGGGCGCGTTCATGGTGATCGCGGCGATCGCGATGGGCGTGCTGTTCCTCGGCGGTGTGAACGGCAAGCTGTTCGGCGGCCTCGTCGCGACCGCGGTGGGCACGTTCACGTTGCTGGTGTGGGCGTCGCCGTGGCGTCGTGAGCGGATCTTCGCCTACCTCGACCCGTGGGACGATCGCTACGCGCAGGGCAAGGCGTATCAGCTGACGCACTCGCTGATCGCGTTCGGGCGCGGCGAGTGGTTCGGCGTCGGTCTCGGCGGCAGCGTCGAGAAGCTCAACTATCTGCCGGAAGCGCATACCGACTTCATTCTCGCGGTGATCGGCGAGGAGCTGGGTTTCGTCGGCGTGCTCGTCGTGATCCTGATGTTCTACTGGATCGTGCGCCGTTCGTTCGAGATCGGCCGCCAGGCGCTCGCACTCGATCGCACGTTCGCGGGTCTGGTCGCGAAGGGCGTCGGCATATGGTTCGGCGCGCAGACCTTCATCAACATGGGCGTAAACCTCGGCCTACTGCCGACCAAGGGCCTGACGTTGCCGCTCGTCAGTTACGGCGGTTCGGGCATCTTGCTGAACTGCGTGGCGATCGCGGTGCTGATGCGGGTCGACTATGAAAATCGTGTGTTGATGCGCGGGGGCAAGGTATGACGGCTCTGCCACAACGCACGCTGATGGTGATGGCCGGCGGCACCGGGGGACATGTGTTCCCGGGGCTCGCGGTCGCACATCTGATGCAGGCGTGGGGCTGGAAAGTCGTATGGCTCGGCAACCCCGCGGGCATGGAAGCGACGCTGGTACCGAAGCACGGCATTCCAATGGAGTACCTGCGCTTCGGCGGCGTGCGCGGCAAGGGCCTGAAGACCAAGCTGATGCTGCCGGTGAACCTGCTGCGCGCATGCACGCAGAGTTTGAGCGTGCTGCGTCGCGTGAAGCCCGACGTCGTGCTCGGCATGGGCGGCTACATCACGTTCCCGGCCGGTCTGATGACCGCGCTGAGCGGCCGGCCGCTCGTGCTGCACGAACAGAATTCGATCGCGGGTCTCGCGAACAAGGTGCTCGCGAAGCTCGCCAAGCGCGTGCTGGTCGCATTTCCGAATGCGCTGCCGCACAGCGAATGGACCGGTAATCCGATTCGCGAGGAACTTGCGCGGGCGAATCCACCCAAAGCACGCTACGCGCAGCGTAATGGTCCGCTGAACGTGCTCGTCGTGGGCGGCAGTCTCGGCGCCGCCGCGTTGAACGAAGTCGTGCCGCGCGCGCTCGCGCTGCTTGGCTCCAACGAGAGGCCGCGCATCGTGCATCAGGCGGGTGCGAAGCATATCGACGCGCTGTGCGAGAACTACGCGGCGGCGGGCTTGCAGGCAGGCACGGATGTCTCGCTCGTGCCGTTCATCGACGACATGACGAGCGCCTATGAAGAAGCCGATCTGGTGATCTGCCGCTCGGGCGCGATGACCGTGTCGGAGATCTCGGCGGTCGGCGTCGCGGCGCTGTTCGTGCCGTTCCCGTACGCGGTCGACGATCACCAGACCACTAATGCAGCGTTCCTCGCCGACAACGGCGCGGCGCTGGTCGTGCAACAACGCGATCTGTCGGCGGAAAAGCTCGCCGACTGGTTGCGCAGCCAGACGCGGGAAAGTCTCGCGGAAATGGCGGAGCGTTCGCGCTCGCTCGCGAAACCGGATGCCACCGAACAGGTCGCGCAGATCTGCGCGACGGTGGCGGCTGCGGGTTCGATGGCGGGCGTGAGCCCAGAAGGAAAGCAATGAAACACATCGTCAAACACATTCATTTCGTCGGCATCGGCGGCGTGGGCATGAGCGGCATCGCCGAAGTGCTCGTCAATCTCGGCTATCAGGTGAGCGGCTCGGACCTGTCGGGCAACGCGGTCACCGAGCGCCTCGCCGGGCTCGGCGCGCGCATTTCGATCGGGCACGCGGCGGAGAACATCGAAGGCGCGAACGCGGTGGTGGTGTCGACCGCGGTGCGCAGCGACAACCCGGAAGTGCTGGCCGCGCGTCATCGCCGCATTCCGATCGTGCCGCGCGCGGTGATGCTCGCGGAGTTGATGCGTCTGAAGCAGGGCATCGCGATTGCCGGCACGCACGGCAAGACCACGACCACGTCGCTGGTCGCGAGCGTGCTCGCCGCGGGCGGGCTCGATCCGACCTTCGTGATCGGCGGCCGGCTGATCAGCGCGGGCGCGAATGCGCGCCTCGGCACCGGCGACTTCATCGTCGCCGAGGCGGACGAATCGGACGCGTCGTTCCTGAACCTGTTCCCGGTGATCGAGGTCATCACGAACATCGACGCCGATCATATGGACACCTATGGTCACGACTTCGCGCGTCTGAAGCAGGCCTTCATCGAATTCACGCACCGTTTGCCGTTCTACGGCATCGCGGTGCTGTGCGTCGACGATCCGAACGTGAAGGAGATCCTGCCGTTCGTGTCGAAGCCGATCATCCGCTACGGTTTCGCGGCCGATGCGCAGGTGCGCGCGGTCAACGTCGAAGCTCGCGAAGGCCGCATGCATTTCACCGTGATGCGCGAAGACGCGGCGCCGCTCGACGTCACGTTGAACCTGCCGGGCGAGCACAACGTGCAGAACGCGTTGGCCGCAATTGCAATTGCGACTGAACTTGAAGTGAAAGATGCCGATATCCAGCGAGCGCTCGCGGATTTCAACGGCGTCGGCCGACGCTTCCAACGCTATGGCGAAGTGCCGGTTCTCAGCGACGGCCAGGCCGCGGGCTCCTACACGCTGGTGGACGACTACGGTCACCACCCGGTCGAAATGGCCGCCACGTTGGCGGCGGCGCGCGGCGCATTTCCGGGCCGGCGTCTGGTGCTGGCGTTCCAGCCGCACCGCTTCACGCGCACGCGTGATTGCTTCGAGGATTTCGTGAAAGTGCTGTCGACCGTCGACGCGCTCGTGCTGACCGAAGTCTATGCGGCCGGCGAAGCGCCGATCGTCGCCGCCGACGGCCGCGCATTGGCGCGCGCGCTGCGCGTTGCGGGCAAGGTCGAGCCGGTGTTTGTCGATACGGTGGATGAAGTGCCGGACGCGCTGTCCACGGTGGTGCGCGACGGCGACGTGGTGATTACGATGGGCGCGGGTTCGATCGGCGGTGTGCCGGTTCGACTCGCTCAGGAACAGAAGGTGTGAGATGAGCAGTATCGACCCTAAACAATTCGGCAAGGTGGCAGTGCTGCTCGGCGGTAATTCCGCCGAGCGCGAGGTGTCGCTCAATTCCGGGCGCCTGGTGTTGCAAGGCCTGCGTGACGCGGGCGTCGACGCGCATCCGTTCGATCCGGCCGAGCGTCCGCTGTCCGCGTTGAAGGATGAAGGCTTCGTGCGCGCGTTCAACGCGCTGCATGGCGGCTACGGCGAGAACGGCCAGATCCAGGGCGCGCTGGATTTCTATGGCATCCGTTACACCGGTAGCGGCGTGCTCGGCTCGGCGCTCGGTCTCGACAAGTTCCGCACCAAGCTCGTATGGCAGCAGCTCGGCATTCCGACTCCGCCGTTCGAAGCGGTGCTGCGCGGTGACGACTACGAAGCGCGCGCCAAGGAGATCGTCGCGAAGCTCGGTCTGCCGCTGTTCGTGAAGCCGGCGAGCGAAGGTTCGAGTGTCGCCGTGATCAAGGTGAAGAGCGCGGACGCGCTGCCGGCCGCGTTGATCGAAGCCGTGAAGCACGACCGTATCGTCGTGGTCGAGAAGAGCATCGAAGGCGGCGGCGAATACACCGCGTGCATCGCCGGCAATCTGGACCTGCCGGTGATCCGCATCGTGCCGGCCGGCGAGTTCTACGACTACCACGCGAAGTACGTCGCCAACGACACGCAGTATCTGATTCCGTGCGGTCTCGGCGCCGAAGAGGAAGCGCGCCTGAAGGTGCTCGCGCGCCGCGCGTTCGATGTGCTCGGCTGCACCGACTGGGGCCGCGCGGACTTCATGCTCGACGGCGAAGGCAAGCCGTACTTCCTCGAAGTGAACACGGCGCCCGGCATGACCGATCACTCGCTGCCGCCGAAAGCGGCGCGCGCGGTCGGCATCAGCTATCAGGAACTGGTGGTCGGCGTGTTGGCGCTGACGCTGCAGGATTAACCAAGGCAACCGCAAGCGACACCATGTGGAACAACGTTCGCCAGCTCAATCTCGCCACCAACGCGTTGCACGCGTTGCTGGTGCTCGTGCTGCTGGCGGCGGGCGCTTACTGGCTGATCCAGCGCCCGAATTTCGCGCTGCGCGAGATCCAGATCGACGGCGATACCGAGCACATCAATTCGCCGACGGTACGCGCCGGCGTGGTGGGGCGACTGAAGGGCAACTACTTCACGGTCGATCTCGACGCCGCACGGCAGGCGTTCGAGCAGATGCCGTGGGTGCGTCACGCGAGCGTACGGCGCGTGTGGCCGAATGCACTGGCTGTCACGCTCGAGGAGTACAAGCCGCTTGGGACGTGGGGCAGCGATCAGCTGGTGAGCGTCGACGGCGAGCTGTTCACCGCGAACCAGGGCGAGCTCGACGGAGACCTGCCGGCGTTCGACGGCCCGGACGGTACGGCGAAGGAAGTCGTCGCGCGTTATCACGACTTCCAGAAGTGGTTCGCGGCGATCCACGAGACGCCCGAGGAAGTGACGCTGTCGCCGCGCTACGCGTGGACGGTGAAGCTGTCGAACGGCACGCAGGTGGAGTTGGGCCGCGAACGCAATCAGGACACGCTGGCCGATCGCAGCAAGCGCCTGACCGCGGCATGGAGCGCGGTGACGCAACGTTGGGGAAAGGATATCGAGAATGCGGACTTGCGCTATCCGAACGGTTTCGCGATTCGTGCCACTGGCATGCGCTTCATCAGCGAACCCGACAAGGGCAAGAAGTAAACGGACATCACACGCACTGAGCACGCTATGAGTAAAGACTATAAAGATCTGCTGGTCGCCCTCGACATCGGAACGTCGAAGGTAGTGGCCATCGTCGCCGAGTTGAAGGGCGAGGGTCACTACGAGGTGATCGGTCTCGGCCAGAGCGAATCGAAGGGGCTCAAGAAGGGCGTGGTGGTGAATATCGAAGCCACCGTGCAGTCGATTCAGCGCGCGCTCGAGGAAGCCGAGCTGATGGCCGACTGCAAGATCACGAACGTGTTCACCGGGATCGCCGGCAGCCATATCCGCAGCTTCAATTCGAGCGGCATGGTCGCGATCAAGGAGAAGGAAGTCACGCAGGCCGACGTCGCGCGCGTAATCGAAACCGCCAAGGCGATCAACATTCCGACCGACCAGCAGGTGCTGCATATCCTCACGCAGGAATTCATCATCGACGGTCAGGAAGACGTGCGCGAGCCGATCGGCATGAGCGGCATCCGCCTCGAAGTGAAGGTGCATATCGTGACCGGTGCCGTGAGCGCGGCGCAGAACATCGTCAAGTGCGTGCGTCGCTGCGGCCTCGAAGTGAACGACCTGATTCTGCAGCCGCTCGCGTCGTCGCTCGCGGTGCTGACGGAAGACGAAAAGGAACTGGGCGTGGTGCTGGTCGACATCGGCGGCGGCACGACGGACATCGCGATCTTCAGCGAAGGCGCGATTCGCCACACGGCCGTGATTCCGATCGCCGGCGACCAGATCACGAGCGACATCGCGATGGCGCTGCGAACGCCGACGCCGGATGCCGAGGACATCAAGGTCGACTACGGCATCGCCAAGCAGGCGCTCGCCGATCCGGACGAGATGATCGAAGTGCCGGGTCTCGGCGAGCGCGGTCCGCGCACGCTGTCGCGCCAGGCGTTGGCGGCCGTGATCGAGCCGCGCGTCGAAGAACTGTTTTCGCTCGTGCAGCAAGTGGTGCGCGAGTCGGGTTATGAGGAACTGCTGAGCTCGGGCGTCGTGCTGACGGGCGGCGCGTCGATGATGATCGGCATGGTCGAGCTCGGTGAGGACATTTTCCTGAAACCGGTGCGCATCGGCGTGCCGGAGTATGCGGGCGGTCTCGCCGACGTCGTGCGCAATCCGCGCTATTCGACGGCGATGGGTCTGCTCGTCGAAGGACGCTCGCAGCGTATGCGCGGGCGCAAGGTTGCGGTGCAGTCGGGGTCGATGGGACAGGTGTTCTCGCGCATGAAGGACTGGTTCCTCGGCAACTTCTGACTACGGGTTTCGAGAAATTCGCGCTGGTGCCGGCGGCCGGCGCGCGACAGGGGGTTGCCCGATCTCCTGCCGGATAACGCCGAGTGGCGGTAACTTTTTATCTTGACGGAGGCAACATGGAATTCCAGATGCTGGAAACCGAAACGAGCGGCACGATCATCAAGGTCGTCGGAGTCGGTGGCGCTGGCGGCAATGCCGTTCAGCACATGATCAACAAAGGCGTGCAAGGCGTCGACTTCATCGTGATGAACACGGACGCGCAGGCGCTGTCGCGTTCGCGTGCCACCGCGGTGATCCAGCTCGGCAACACGGGTCTGGGCGCGGGCGCCAAGCCGGAAATGGGCCGCGCCGCCGCTGAAGAAGCACGCGAGCGTATCGCCGACGCACTGCGCGGCGCGCACATGGTGTTCATCACCGCCGGCATGGGTGGCGGTACCGGTACGGGCGCGGCACCGGTCGTCGCGCAGATCGCGAAGGAAATGGGTATTTTGACCGTTGGCGTCGTCAGCAAGCCGTTCGAATTCGAAGGCGGCAAGCGTATGCGCGTGGCGGAAGCCGGTTCGCAGCAACTGGAGGATCACGTCGACTCGCTGATCGTCGTGCTGAACGACAAGCTGTTCGAGGTGATGGGCGACGACGCCGAGATGGACAAGTGCTTCCAGTGCGCTGACGACGTTCTGAACAACGCGGTCGCGGGCATTGCGGAAATCATCAACGTCGACGGTCTCGTCAACGTCGACTTCGAAGACGTGAAGACCGTGATGGGCGAGCAGGGCAAGGCGATGATGGGCACGGCGACGGTTGCCGGCGTCGATCGCGCGCGTCTTGCGGCCGAACAGGCCGTCGCGAGCCCGCTGCTGGAAGGCGTCGATCTGTCGGGCGCGCGTGGCGTGCTGGTCAACATCACGTCGAGCCGCTCGCTGCGTCTGTCGGAAACGCGCGAAGTGATGAACACGATCAAGAGCTATGCCGCGGAAGATGCCACGGTGATATTCGGCGCCGTGTACGACGACGCGATGGGCGACGCGCTGCGCGTGACGGTCGTCGCGACGGGCCTCGGCCGAGCGGCGAAGAAGCAGCAATCTGCACCGATGACGCTGCTGCGCACCGGCACCGACAACCAGCCGATCGGCGCCATGGCGCATGCGGCGTACGCACCGGCGGCAGGCCACGCCAGCACGGCCGACTACGGCGCGCTCGATACGCCGGCAGTGTGGCGCACCTCGCGCGACACGGCGGCCTCGCACGTGCAGGCGCTGCAGGAAAAGGGCGTCGATACGTACGACATTCCGGCATTCCTGCGCAAGCAGGCGGACTGAGCGCACGGGCAGGCTTCGTTGCCGCGTTGCGAGTAAGGTCGCAGATGCAGCGCTGGCGGACGAACGCACGAGCGTGGCGGGTGAACGGCAAGCAGGTCGCTTATCGTCTGATTCGCGGCAGGGGCAACTGCCCTCTGCGGATTCGCGAAGCGGACGAAGTGGCTGCCGCCGAACGGCGTTGGCTTATAGTTGAATGGGCCGAACCGAAATTCACTGCGACACGAGGACGTGCGAGCGTGCTTCGCATCGATGCAAAGGACTGAGCATGATCAAGGAAGGTGAAAAGCTGCCCGACGCGACGCTCTTCGAGTACGTCGAAGACGACCGGGCGGGCTGCACGATCGGACCGAACAGTTTCGACGTGCACGAGCAGACGGCGGGCAAGCGCGTGGTGATCTTCGGATTGCCCGGCGCGTTCACGCCGACCTGTTCGGCCAAACATGTACCGGGCTATGTCGAACATGCCGAGCAGTTGCGCGCTGCCGGCATCGACGAAATCTGGTGCGTGTCCGTCAACGACGCGTTCGTCATGGGCGCGTGGGGACGCGATCAGCACACCTCGGGCAAGGTGCGCATGATGGCGGACGGTAGTGCGGCTTTCACACGGGCGCTTGGTCTGGAGCAGGATCTGTCGGCGCGCGGCATGGGGATCCGTTCCCTGCGCTACGCGATGGTGATCGACGACGGCGTGGTCAAGACGCTGAACGTCGAGGCTTCCGGCAAATTCGAAGTCAGCGATGCAGCGAGTATTCTCGCCACGTTGAGCTAGTTGCTGACGTCGCACCTTCGTCGCGACCCTGCGCTTATGCCGCGTGGCGTTACGGCAACGGTGATTACGACGCTTTTGTGACAGGCCGTTACGCGGGCCGATGACCGGAAACGCCTCCATTCCGGGGCATCGGCCCGTCACGCTTTCCGTCGCGGAGCCCAGTGGGTAATGCAGCGAAACAGATTGTCACGTTCCCCGCAAAGACGCTGGTCTGGGGATTGGAGTATAATTCGCGCTATGGAATAAAAAATCCTGATTAGGATTTTCAATCGAACAGAATGCCACCATGTTGAAGCAGCGCACAATTAAATCGATCGTCAAGACTGTCGGCATCGGGCTGCACTCCGGCCGTAAAGTCAATCTGACGCTCCGCCCGGCGGCGCCGGGCACTGGCATCGTGTTTTCGCGCGTGGATTTGCCCACGCCGGTGGACATTCCTGCGTCCGCGCTGGCGATTGGCGATACGCGTCTGGCTTCCGTGTTGCAGAAAGACGGCGCGCGCGTGTCGACCATCGAGCATCTGATGTCCGCCTGCGCCGGTCTTGGCATCGACAATCTTTACGTCGACGTCACCGCCGAGGAAATCCCGATCATGGACGGCAGCGCGGGTTCGTTCGTGTTCCTGATCCAGTCGGCGGGTATCGAAGAGCAGAACGCGCCGAAGAAATTCATCAAGGTCACGAAGCCGGTTGAAATCCGTGACGGCGACAAGTTCGCGCGCCTCGATCCGTACTTCGGTTTCAAGCTCAAATTCACGATCGACTTCCGTCACCCGGCCGTGGACAAAACCGGTCAGGCGTTGGAAGTGGATTTCGCCAACACGTCGTACGTGCGCGAAATCGCGCGTGCCCGCACGTTCGGCTTCGCGCATGAAGTGGAAATGATGCGTGAGCTCGGCCTCGCGCGCGGCGGCAGCATGGACAACGCGATCGTGCTCGACGAGTATCGCATCCTGAACAACGACGGCTTGCGTTACGACGACGAGTTCGTCAAGCACAAAATGCTCGACGCCATCGGCGACCTGTACGTGGTCGGCCACCCGCTGCTCGCGTCGTACACTGCGTACAAGTCGGGCCACGGTCTGAACAACGCGTTGCTGCGTGAGCTGCTCGCGCACGAAGACTCGTACGAAATCGTCACTTTCGACGACACGCAGAAGGCCCCGCGCGGCTTCGCGTACGAGACGCAGACTGCGTTCGCATAAAGCCAGCGTAACAGGCAAGCAAATGAAAAACGGCCCCTCGGGGCCGTTTTTTTCGTCGAGCGTTCAGCGATTGCGCCGATGCCGCGCGGCCATGCGCGCCAGCGCCTCCTGCAACGGCGAAGGCTCGAGCGATTCGCTCAACGCCTGCAGCGCGGCGGCGCCGGCCGGCGTCATGCGCGCCTGTTTTACGGGCGGCGGTTCTTTCAGCGGCTGCGGCCGCACGCGAATCTTCAGCGCCTGCACGGGCCAGCCGCGCTGCTGCAAATCCGCCAGCAGCCGCGGCTCCAGATGCCGCAGACGCGCCGCGAGCGCGTTGTGCGCGGCGAACAGGGCCAGCACGCCCTCCTTGATGAAGCCAGGCTCGACGCTCGTCGCCAGATAATCGGGCAGCAGCTCGCGCAGATCCTTCTCGAGCGCGGCGATCTGCTCGACGCCTGCGCGCAGCGCAGCGAACGCGTCCGTGCGGCCGAGTACCTCGGCAAGCGGTTGCGGACGGCGCCGATCGAACTGCTTCGGCGGCCTTGAAAAGGACGAAAAACGGCTCATGTTTGGGATTGACGACGTGAGCTCGCCCCATGCGCGCTCACGCCGCGATTGTACCGCGCGGGCAGCTTGCGAAGTCGGTCCGCGCCGCGCCGGAGGTTGCCGGGCGGGGCTGGCGGAGGCCGGCGCCGTCACGCCTGCGACACGAGCGCGGCCGGAGGCGCGTGCTAAAATGCCCGATTCGAATTCACTCTTGGACTAAGCCGCCGAGGACTTTCCGACCCAGGCGCGGTATACGCATAGTGCATACCGCGAGCCAGCCGAAGCCGCGACGCAGACACCGATCCGATGACCACCGGTTTTCTACAGAAGATTTTTGGCAGCCGTAATCAGCGGCTAGTCAAGCAATATCAAAAGACCGTCGCGGCGATCAATGCGCTCGAGTCGCAGATCGAGCAATTGACGGATGACCAACTGCGCGCCAAAACGGGTGAATTCCGCCAGCGCGTCGCGAGCGGCGAATCGCTCGACAAGATCCTGCCGGAAGCGTTCGCGGTCTGCCGCGAGGCCAGCAAGCGGGTGCTGAAGATGCGCCACTTCGACGTGCAGCTGATCGGCGGTATGGCGCTGCACTACGGCAAGATCAGCGAAATGCGCACCGGCGAGGGCAAGACGCTCGTCGCGACGCTGCCGGTCTACCTGAACGCGCTGTCGGGCCGCGGCGTCCACGTGGTCACGGTCAACGACTACCTCGCGCAGCGCGACGCCGAATGGATGGCGCGTCTCTACAACTTCCTCGGTCTGTCGGTCGGTATCAACCTGTCGCAGATGGAGCACACGGCGAAGCAGCAAGCCTACGCCGCCGACATCACCTACGGCACCAACAACGAATTCGGCTTCGACTACCTGCGCGACAACATGGTCTACGAGACCGACGCGCGCGTGCAGCGTAGCCTGAACTTCGCGGTCGTCGACGAGGTGGACTCGATCCTGATCGACGAAGCGCGTACGCCGCTGATCATCTCCGGCCAGGCCGAAGATCACACCGAACTCTACGTGCGCATGAACGCGCTGCCGCCGCTGCTCGAGCGCCAGATCGGCGAAGAGAAGGCGGACGGCACCGGCGTCGAGAAGCCGGGCGACTACACGCTGGACGAAAAAGGCCGTCAGGTCTTCCTGACCGAGTCGGGCCACGAAAAGGCCGAGCGCCTGCTCTCCGAGTGGGGCCTGATCGGCGACGGCGAAAGCCTGTACGCGCCGCAGAACATCACGCTGATGCACCACGTGTACGCGGCGTTGCGCGCGCACACGCTGTTCTTCAAGGATCAGCACTACGTCGTGCAGAACGGCGAAGTGATCATCGTCGACGAATTCACCGGCCGTCTGATGGCCGGCCGCCGTTGGTCTGACGGTCTGCACCAGGCGGTCGAGGCGAAGGAACACGTGAAGATCCAGAGCGAGAACCAGACGCTCGCATCGATCACGTTCCAGAACTACTTCCGCATGTACGCGAAGCTGGCCGGCATGACCGGCACGGCCGACACCGAAGCGTACGAATTCAACGAGATCTACGGTCTCGAAACGGTCGTGATCCCGACCAACCGTCCGCCGAAGCGGATCGACAGGCAGGATCAGATTTACAAGACCGCGAAGGAACGCTACGACGCGGTGATCCGCGACATTCGCGAGTGCTTCGAACGAGGTCAGCCGGTGCTGGTTGGCACGACGTCGATCGAGAACTCGGAGCTGCTGTCGCATCTGCTGAAGCAGGTCAGCTTGCCGCACGAAGTGCTGAACGCGAAGCAGCACGCGCGCGAAGCGGAAATCGTCGCCGAAGCGGGCCGTCCGCAGCGCGTCACGATCGCGACCAACATGGCCGGCCGTGGTACGGACATCGTGCTCGGCGGCAACGCGGAGAAGCAGGCGTCGTTCATCGAGCAGGACGAAACGCTCGCCGCCGACGAAAAGCAGCGCCGCATCCAGAAGCTGCACGACGAATGGCAGACGCTGCACGATCAGGTGAAGGCCGCGGGTGGTCTGCACATCATCGGCACCGAACGTCACGAGTCGCGCCGGATCGACAACCAGCTGCGCGGCCGTGCGGGCCGTCAGGGCGACCCGGGTTCGTCGCGCTTCTATCTGTCGCTGGAAGATCCGCTGCTGCGCATTTTCGCGGGCGACCGCGTGCGCGCGATCATGGACCGTCTGAAGATGCCGGAAGGCGAGGCGATCGAAGCGGGCATCGTGTCGCGCTCGATTGAATCGGCGCAACGCAAGGTCGAGGCGCGCAACTTCGATATTCGTAAGCAATTGCTCGAATACGACGACGTATCGAACGACCAGCGCAAGGTGATCTACCAGCAGCGCAACGAACTGCTCGAAGCGAACGACATCACCGAGACCATCAGCGCGATGCGTCACGGCGTGGTCGGCGACATCGTGCATCAGTTCGTGCCGGTGGGCAGCATCGAAGAGCAGTGGGACGTGCCCGAGCTCGAGGAAGTGCTGCGCAACGAATGGCAGCTCGACCTCGCGATTCAGGAAATGATCAACGAGTCGAACTCGATCAGCGCGGAAGAGATTCTCGAAGCGGTCGAGGCCGCCGCGGACGAAGGGTATGAGGCGAAGGTCCAGCTGGTCGGCCGCGAATCGTTCAGCGCGTTCGAGCGCTCGATCATGCTGCAGACGCTCGACCGCGCGTGGCGCGAGCATCTGGCCGCGCTCGATCATCTGCGTCAGGGCATCCATCTGCGCGGCTATGCGCAGAAGAACCCGAAGCAGGAATACAAGCGCGAGGCGTTCGAACTGTTCGCCGCGATGCTCGACGCCGTGAAGCTCGAAGTCACGCGCATCGTGATGAACGTGCAGATCCAGTCGCCGGAGCAGCTCGAAGCGGCCGCGGAGCAGATGGAAGAGCAGGGCGGTCGTCTGGAGCACGTCGAGTTCCGTCATGCCGAGTTCGCGGAAGCCGGTGCCGCCGCGCCGGTCGCGGCCGAAGCGGCCACCGCCGCGATGATCGGCGACGCGATGAGCCACGGCCACGGCGCAGCGCCGCAGGCGGCCGTGCACATGAATGCCGACAACGTGCCGAAGGTCGGCCGCAACGACCCGTGCCCGTGCGGCAGCGGCAAGAAGTACAAGCAGTGCCACGGCAAGATCGCCTGATGGCGATGCGGCGCGCTTCCGGGCGCGCCGTGTCGTTTTTAAGCGCCGTTTGGCCGTTTTGATTTCGCGGGTGACCCGGCAACACACCCGGGTCATCAGTTCCGTTTCCCCGATGCCGGCGTCCGCCGGCATTTTCTTCGACAGGTCGCGACCATGGCTGTCAACTTTCCCTCGATCGATCCCGCTCAACTCCACCCCGTCGCCGGCGTCACGCTAGGCTGGGCGGAAGCGAATATCCGCAAACCGAACCGCAAGGACGTGCTCGTCATTTCCGTCGACGAAGGCGCGACGGTAGGCGGCGTGTTCACGCAGAACCGCTTCTGCGCGGCGCCCGTCACGGTCTGCCGCGAGAACCTGCAGCGCGTGCGCGCGGGCGGCAAGCCGATTCGCGCGCTGGTGATCAACACCGGCAACGCGAACGCGGGCACCGGTGAGCCGGGCCTCGCCGCGACGCGCGAAACCTGCGCGGAACTCGCGCGTCTCGCCGACATCGTGCCCGAGCAGGTGCTGCCGTTCTCGACGGGCGTGATTCTCGAACCGCTGCCGGTCGATCGTCTGAAGGCGGGCTTGCCGGCCGCGCTCGCGAACCGCAAGGAAGCGAACTGGTACGACGCGGCGCAGTCGATCATGACGACCGACACGCTGCCGAAGGCGAGCTCGCGTCAGGTCACGATCGGCGGTCATACCGTCACGCTGACCGGCATCAGCAAGGGCGCCGGCATGATCAAGCCGAACATGGCGACCATGCTCGGCTTCCTCGCGTTCGACGCAGCCGTCGCGCAGCCGGTCCTCGACGAGCTCGTGAAGCACGTCGCGGATCGCTCGTTCAACTGCATCACGATCGATGGCGATACGTCGACCAACGATTCGTTCATCCTGATCGCGTCGGGCAAATCGAGCCTGCCCGCGATCACGTCCACCGATTCGCCCGCTTATGCAGCGCTGCGCGACGCGGTGACCGAGGTCGCGCAGAGCCTCGCGCAACTGATCGTGCGCGACGGCGAGGGCGCGACCAAATTCATGACCGTGCATGTCGAAGGCGGCTCGAGCGTCGGCGAATGCCGCCAGATCGCCTACGCGATCGGCCACTCGCCGCTCGTCAAGACGGCCTTCTATGCATCGGACCCGAACCTCGGCCGTATTCTCGCGGCCATCGGCTATGCCGGCGTTGACGATCTCGACGTCGGCAAGATCGATCTGTATCTGGACGACGTGCTGGTCGCGACTGCCGGCGGACGCAACCCGGCCTACCGCGAAGAAGACGGCCAGCGCGTGATGAAAAAAAGCGAGATCGGCATTCGCGTCGTGCTCGGCCGCGGTAATGCGCAAGCCACGATCTGGACCTGCGATCTGTCGCACGACTACGTGAGCATCAACGCCGACTACCGCTCGTAATCAGCTTCAAAGCGCGGCCACGGGCCGCCTACTCACCATGGACAAACTCGAACAGTTTCTGAACCGGGCCGAAGCCGTGCTCGGCCGCCTGGAAGCGATGCTTCCGCCCGCCGCGCCGGACATCGACTGGTCGGCCGCGGTCGCTTTTCGCTGGCGCAAGCGCCAGGGTCGCGGCTACTTGCAGCCGGTGCATGCCATTTCGCCGATCACGCTCGACGACCTGCAGAACATCGATCGCCAGAAGGGGTTGATCGAACAGAACACGCGCCAGTTCGTGCGCGGTCAGCCGGCCAACAACGTGCTGCTGACGGGCGCGCGCGGTACCGGCAAGTCGTCGCTGATCAAGGCGTGCCTGAACGCGTATGCGAAAGACGGCCTGCGCCTGATCGAAGTGGACAAGGACGATCTGCACGACCTCGGCGACATCGTCGATCTGATCGCGAAGCGGCCGGAGCGCTTCGTCGTGTTCTGCGACGACCTGTCGTTCGAAGAAGGCGAGTCGGGCTACAAGGCGCTGAAGGTCGCGCTCGACGGCTCGGTGGCCGCGCAGTCCGACAACGTACTGATCTATGCGACGTCGAACCGCCGCCATCTGCTGCCCGAGTACATGAGCGACAACGAGACGTACAAGCACACTTCGGACGGCGAGATTCATCCGGGTGAACTGGTCGAAGAGAAGATTTCGCTGTCCGAGCGTTTCGGGCTGTGGGTCAGCTTCTATCCGTTCAAGCAGGACGACTACCTGACGATCATCGCGCACTGGCTGCGCCATTTCGGTTGCGACGACGCCGAGATCGAATCGGCGCGCGGCGATGCGCTCGTGTGGGCGCTCGAACGTGGCTCGCGCTCGGGACGGGTCGCATGGCAGTTCGCGCGCGACTGGTCCGGCCGTAAGACGCCGGCATGAGCGACGCTAACAAAAGCGCCGGCAATAGTGCCGGCAATAGCGTCGGCGCCAACGGCGCGGGCCGTCCGGTCACCGAAGTCGCGGTCGGCGTGCTGGTGCAGCCGGATGGGCGCTATCTGCTCGCGCAGCGTCCGACGGGCAAGCCGTACGAGGGCTACTGGGAGTTTCCGGGCGGCAAGCTCGAAGCGGGCGAATCGGTCGAGGCCGCGCTCGCGCGCGAGCTGCACGAGGAGCTGGGAATCGAGGTCGAGGCGAGCCATCTGTGGCATACGCTCGAACACGATTATCCGCACGCCTACGTGCGCCTCTTCTTCTGCAAGGTGACGCAGTGGTCGGGCGAGCCGCACGGGCGTGAAGGCCAGGCCTTCGTCTGGCAGAGCTTGCCTGCGGATGTCTCGCCGTTGCTGCCGGCCACGATCCCGGTGCTGGAGTGGCTCGCGGCCGAGAAGAAGTGATCGATTGAAGGCAGTGACTGAAAAGGCCACGCGGTAACGGACGCTGTATCGGCAGCGTCGGTTCGCGTGGCTTTTTTACTGGCTCGCTCAGTGCGGGTTGTAGTCGCCGCGCGGCGTTTCCTCTTCGGACGAAAATCCTTCCTGTTCGTTGCCGCCAATCCTGTATTTTTCGGCGGCCCATGCGCCCAGATCGATCTGCTTGCAGCGCTCGGAGCAGAAAGGACGGAAACGGCTTTCGGGGGTCCAGCGGACATCTTTACCGCAGGTAGGACATTTGACGACGGTAGGCATACGGTCGGACGGTCAATCGCAAAACGGAACAAGTAACGAATATAGGGCTATTTCGCGCCGGTTCAAAGGCGCGGTCGGTCCAATCCGGTGTGCGCTGCTCAATGCGGCGGTGATTGACAGGCGATTACAGGCTGCAGAGCGTGAGTTGGAACGGCACGTCGACGTCGACCGCGCGCGGCCGCAGATCGCCGTCCTGCACCGTAAAGCGCACCCACAGCATGTACTTGTTGGCGCTCGCTTCGGGAATCACGCGCAATTCGGGAGCGACGCGAACCTGCATCAATTGATACGAGCGGCCCGACAGCATTTGCTGATAGCTGCCTTGCATCGCCATCACCTTCGACGCCTGGCCTGACTCACGCGCGAGCCGCAGCACGATGGTGGCCGCGTCGCGCAGCGGCAAAAGCGGTGTCACCCACTTGGCGATGTCCTGGCGACGCTGATCGGGATGCAACTGTTGCCACGCGTAATACGAGGGCAGGTCGAATTTGCAGGTACCACCGGGGATGATTGCGCGGCTGCGAATGCTCGCGAGCCACTCGTTGTCTGCAAGATGCTGGCCGGTCTTGCCTTGCATCTGCGTGAGCCCCGCAAGCGTCTGCTCGATTTCGCCGAGCACCGCTTCGAGCGCGTTCTGCTCGATGCCCGGATTGCCGCGAAATGGCGCGAGCGTTTGCCGCTGCCGCTCGAGCTCTTTCATCAGATCCGATTTCAGATCCGCGCGGCCCGCCACTTCGGAGATTTCGAACAGCGTTGTCAGTGCGACGTGATGTTCCCGCGCGTCTTCCTGAGTCAGAAAGAACGTGAAGCGCTCGAACAGATCTTCGAGCCGCAACAGCGTCCGGATTCGCTCATTGAAGGGGTACTCGTAAAGGATCAAGCGGGCTCGCCTCGGGCGTGGTCGGTGACAGGAATGCAAAACATTCTAATGCCGTGGGACTACCCAGGCAATCACGCACTTTTTCTGCGCGCTTTCGCAACTTTTTTGTGAGTTCCCGGTGTTATGAGCGCTTCGGCTCCCGCGTGCGCGCAAAGTTCAATGTGCCGGTGACGACGCGTCTGCGCGCGCTACAACTCGGCATCGCCCTTCGCCAGCGACAGATAGGCTTGATGGTGAGCGTCCACCTGCGCCTCGAGTTCTTCGAGCGGCGCATTGTCATTGACGATCACGTCGTCGGCGGCGGCGAGCCGCGCTTCGCGCGTGGCCTGGCGCGCAATGATTGCGAGCACCTGCTCACGGCTGAAGCCGTTGCGGCTCATCACGCGCGCGATCTGCGTGTCGACGCTGCAATCGACGGTGAGCACGCGATTCACGCGGTTCTTCCAGGTCCCGGACTCGACCAGCAACGGCACCACGACGATCACATACGGTCCTTCCGCTTCGCGCTCTTCGCGCTCGGTTTCCGCGCGAATCAGCGGATGCGTGATGCCTTCGAGACGTTTGCGCGCGGTCTCGTCGCTGAACACGAGCGTGCGCATGCGCGCGCGATCGAGGGAGCCGTCGGCGGCGACGAATTGCGCGCCGAATTCGGCGGCGATGTGCGGCATTGCGAGGCCATGCGGCGCGGTGATGCGATGCGCGATCAGGTCCGTGTCGACGAGCGGCACGCCGCGCGCGGCGAACAGATTGGCCACCGTCGATTTGCCGCTGCCGATGCCGCCAGTGAGTCCCACAACGAACATGGTTCAGCCCCCCAGAGCCAGATAAAGCGGCGTGCCGGCAAACAGCGTCAACACACCGCCCGCCGCGAGAAACGGCCCGAACGGCAGCGGCTCCTCGAAGCGCATTCGGCCGCGCCACGTCGCCGCGAGGCCGATCACGGCACCGGCCACCGCGGCGACCAGCACGATCTGCGGCAGCGCGGGCCAGCCGAGCCACGCGCCGAGCGCGGCGAGCAGCTTGAAGTCGCCATAGCCCATGCCTTCGATACCACGCACGAGCTTGAACACCCAATGCACGGCCCACAACGCCAGATATCCGAAGATAGCGCCGAGCACCGCATCATGCAGATTCGTGAACATGCCGTTGAAGTTGACGATCAGGCCGGCCCACAACAGCGGCAGCGTCAAGGAGTCGGGCAGCAAATGCGTGTCGACGTCGATCGCGCTCATCGCGAGCAACGTCGCGCACAGGCCGAACGCGGCGAGTGCCATCAGCGTCGGGCCGAACGCTATCAGTGCGCCTGCCGCGAAAGCGGCGCTCGCGATTTCGAGCAGCGGATAGCGTGCGCTGATATGCGTGCCGCACGCGGAACAACGGCCGCGTAACAGCAGGTAGCTCAGCACCGGCAAGTTTTCCCACGCGCTCAGCACATGGCCGCAATGCGGGCACGCGCTGCGCGGCACCCACAGGTTGTAGCGCGCGGGCAGTCCGTGGTCGGGCGGCGGCACGTCGGTGGTCTCGCTGATTTCGGCGCGCCATGCACGCTCGAGCATGATCGGCAATCGATGCACGACCACGTTCAGGAAGCTGCCAATCACGAGGCCAAGCACGATCGCGAATGCGATCTGCACGCCGGTGGGCAGGCTCGCGAGCGCGAGGCCGATATCGCTGGCAAAGCGGCCCGGCAGTAAGCCCGCGAGCAGGCTGGAGGAAGTTTGTGACACGAGCGGAAGAGGAGCCTGCATGGTGACGAAGTGGATTCGGCTGCGATGCTACACCACGTTGCCGAGTTGAATAATGGGAAGATACATCGCGATGACGAGCCCGCCGACCAGTGTGCCGAGCACGACGATCACGAGCGGTTCACACAGGCTCGATAGCGTGCCGATCCTGTCGTCGACCTGGCGATCCGCAAGCGACGCGACATCGAGCAGCATGCTGTCGAGCGCGCCGGATTCCTCCGCGACTGCAACGGGCTGCACGACTTCGGGAGGAAAGCAGCGGGCCGCGAGCATAGCCGCGGCGAGCCGTTCGCCGCGCCGCAATCTGATGGCGATGCTTGCCGTCGCGCGATCGAAGAAGGCATTGCCGGTCGCCTGAGTGAGCGAATCGAATGCGTCGGCGAGCGGCGTGCCGGCGGACAGCAAGGTGCCAAGCGCGCGACTCCAGCGCGCCGCGCACAGCGTGCGCAGCAGCGGGCCGGCCACCGGCAGGTCGAGCGACAGGCGCGCGAAGCGGATGCGCGCGCCTACCGAACGACGCAGCACGAGCGTGATGGCCGAGCTCATTGCGAGCATCAGTATGAACAGCGGCACACTCCAGCGCGCGGCGGCCGCCGAGAGCGCCAGCACGAACTGCGTCGGCGCGGGCAGCTTCGCGCCGAAGCCATCGAAGATCTGCTTGAACGTCGGCACGACCCACACCAGCAATGCGGCAGTTATCGCGAGCGCGAGCAGCAGGATCGCGGCTGGATAGGTGAGAGCCGCGCGCACCTTGGCGCGCTGCGCGGCGGCGCGTTCGCGATCGTCGGCGAGGCGGGCGAGCACGGTGACGAGCGCGCCCGCCGCTTCGCCCACCTCGACGAGCTGGCAATACAGCGCATTGAACTGCGCCGGGTGCCGCTGCAAGGCCGCCGAAAACCGCAGGCCGGCGGTGATGTCGCGCGCGATAGTGCCGACGATGCGCGGCATGCCTTGCCGCTGACCCGACGTCGGCGTCTGCGCGAGTAGTTCGAGCGCGGGCGCGAGCGGCAAACCGGCACGCAGCAGACTGGACAGTTGTCGCGTGAACAGCGTGACAGCGGCCGCGCTCGTCTTCGGGCGTGGCGCCGGCCCTTGCGTTGCGAGTTCGACGATAAAGAGGTTGTCGCGTTTGAGCATCGTGCGTGCGGCGCTCGCGTCGGGCGCGATCAGCGTGCCGCTTTGGCGCGTGCCGTCCGCGTCGACGCCGCGCCATCTGAAGCGCAGGTCGGCTGAGACGGACCGGGTTGGTGACAGCGCGGCGGTACTCATGCGACCTCCGTGGCGGCGAGCGCTTCGGCGAGACTCGTGGTGCCGTCGCGCACGCGCGCAAGCGCCGCGTCACGTAACGTCGCGACCTGTTCCATCTGCGCGAGGCGGGCCAGCTCGTGCGCGCCCACGCTCGCGACGATCTGCTCACGCATCGCGTCGGAAACGGGCATCACCTGATGAATGCCGACGCGCCCCCGATAGCCGATGCCATGACAAACCGCGCAGCCGGTCGCCGCATACGGTTGCCAGCCGTCGAGCGCATGTTCGCCAAAGCCTGCGGCGTGGAGTGCCGCCGGCGAATGCGGCGCGGGCGCGCGGCATGCGACGCACAGTCGCCGCACCAGCCGCTGCGCGGTCACCATGCGCAGCGCGGCGGCAAGGTTGTACGGCTCGACACCGATGTCGATGAGCCGCGCGATGGCCGCGGGCGCGTCGTTCGTATGCAGCGTGGACAGCACGAGGTGACCGGTTTGGGCGGCCTTCACTGCAACGTCGGCGGTTTCGTTGTCGCGGATTTCGCCGACCATGATCACGTCCGGGTCCTGACGCAGAAACGCCCGCAGCGCGACCGCGAAAGTCAGTCCGGCTTTTTCGCGCACGCTGACCTGGTTGATGCCGGCCAGCTGGATCTCGGCTGGGTCTTCCACCGAGCAGAGGTTGCGTGCCTCGCCGTTCAGCAGGTTCAGGAAGCAGTACAGCGATAGTGTCTTGCCGCTGCCCGTCGGTCCGGTGACGAGCATCAGACCGTGCGGCGCGCGGATCGCGGCGTCGACGGCTTCGCGCTGCCGCGGATCGAGGCCGAGCGAATCGAGCGAAAGATCGGCGGGCAACGCGTCGAGCCGTCGTAGCACGAGCTTTTCGCCGAACAGTGTCGGCAGCGAATTGACGCGGTAATCCTCGAGCCGCCCTGGCGACGTCGCGAGGCGTAGCCGGCCGTCCTGCGGCACGCGTCGCTCGGCGATGTCCATGCGCGCGAGCACTTTCACACGCGTGACGAACGCGTCGCGCAGATGGGCGGGCGGCCGCGGGATTTCATGCAGCACGCCGTCGATACGCAGGCGCACACGCCAGCCATGCTCGGCCGGCTCGATGTGGATATCCGACGCATTGCGCCGCGTCGCTTCGTGCAACGTGTCGGTCAACAGACGCACGGCTGGGGCGTTGTCGGGATCGTTCAGACTCGTCGCGCTGGATTCGCCGTCGACAGCGAGTGGGCGCGGCAATGCCGCGGCGGTGGCAAAAGGTGTTTGCATGAGAGACCGGTGATGAGCCGCCTTTAGAACATGACGGCTTCATCTTCCGGTTGCGGGCGTCCGAATGCCATTCGGCCATTCGGCTAATGGCGCGTTTCGCGAGCCTGTGCGATGCTGACCGTAAATCAGCGTGCGGCGGCGCGAAGTTCAGCCTGACCTTGCTTTACCGGCCTTCGTGCGCGACGGCGGTTTGAAAAGCTTGACGGTGCGGATCGCCTGATCGTCGCTGCGCATCACTTCGAGCTTGGTGTCTCCGATGTGCACGCAGACGTCGCCGTCGGGGATGTCTTCGAGGATTTCGAGAATCAGGCCGTTCAGCGTTTTGGGGCCATCGGTGGGTAGCCCGAGTTGCAGCCAGCGGTTCAGCTCGCGCAACGGCATGCTTCCCGAGACGATGCATTCGCCCGCCTCGTTCCAGCCGCCGCGTGAGCTGGCGCTGCGCGGAATCGACGTGGTGAATTCGCCGATCAGTTCCTCGATGATGTCTTCCGGTGTGACGAGGCCTTGCAGTTCGCCGTATTCGTTGACGACGAGCGCGATGCGTTGCCGGCTCTCCTGAAAGTATTGCAACTGCTGGAACACCGGCGTGCCGCTTGGCACGAAGTACGGCTCGGCGAGCAGCTCGCGCAAGGTATCGCGCTCGAGCTCTTGGTTGTGCAGCGCTGAGAGCGTCTTGCGCACGTGCAGCACACCGAGCACGCGGTCGATGTCGCCCTGGTAGACGATCAGCTTGTTGTGATAGCAGGTCTCCAGTTGATGCAGGATCTGTTCGAACGGGGCATCGAAGTCGAGGGCCTCGATACGGCGACGCGGGATCATCACGTCATCGACGGAGATGTTTTCGAGGTCGAACAGGTTCAGCAGGATGCTGCGGTGCTTGGTGGGCATGAAGCTTCCCGACTCGAGCACGATAGTGCGCAGTTCTTCGGTGGACAGCCGCTGGTCGCGCGCGCCCTTCGTATTGATGTGCAGCACGCGCAGGATGCCGGTCGCGAACAGGTTGACAAACCAGATCAGTGGTCTCGCGACGCGCATCAACGGCGCGATCAGCAGGCTCGCGGGCAGCGCGATTTTCTCGGGAAACGTCGCGCCGACGATCTTCGGTGCGATCTCCGCGAACACGATAATGAGAAACGCGACGATACCGGTCGCGATCGACAGCACGAGGCTATTGCGGCCGAACGTATGCAGCGCGAGCGATGTCGTCAGTACCGGAATGATCGTGTTGAACAGGTTGTTGCCGATGAGGATCACGCTGAGCAGTTGATCGGTTTTTGCGAGCAGGCCCTGAGTCGTCTTTGCGCCGAGCGTGTTCTTGCTGGCGAGATGTTTGAGGCGATGACGATTGAGCGCCATCATCGCTGTCTCGGAAATGGAAAAGAAGGCGGAGCAGACAAGCAGCAGAAGGACGGCGCCGATCTGCGCCCATAAGGGAAGTTGTTCCACGCGTCGTGAAAAAGAAGGGAAAGGATGGAGAGAATATAGCAGAGGGGGCCGCGCGCTCCGGTGTGGACGACGGCTGACGCTGCTAGGACGACAACGTGGCAACGTACGCGCTGCGCCTGGCGAGTCGGAGGAAAGAAAGCGGCGAAGGGCAGCACGAGAGCAACGAAAAAAGCACCGCGCAAAACAAAAAAACCGCCCAGCAACGCTGCGGCGGTTTTGAACCTTGAGCTAACAAGGAGAATCTGGTCGGGGTGAGAGGATTCGAACCTCCGGCCTCTACGTCCCGAACGTAGCGCTCTACCAGGCTAAGCTACACCCCGATTGGGTACTGCTGACTCGATTCAGACTAATTCGGTGTTTCAGTCTTGTTCAAGACTGTCTTGCCGTCGAGTAAGAGCATAATTCTAGCAGGCTCTCCTTGAAAATGGAATGGGGAAATGATGAAATTGCTGCCGCGGCCGCCTGCGCCTCCTGTTTCGCGCACTCGAGCGTGTGATCCAGCGCGCCCGAGCGCGTGATCGCGTCGAAAATCGTATCGAAACGGTCGGTGCCACCTTGCTCGATGGCTTCGCGCGCGAGCGCCGACTGCTCGGGCGTGCCGCGTTCGATCAGATAGATGAGCGGAAGCGTCGGTTTGCCTTCGCGCAGATCGTCGCCGGCGTTCTTGCCCATCGACTCGGCCGTCCCCGTGTAGTCGAGCCAGTCGTCCATGATCTGGAACGCGGTGCCGATGCGACGACCGTACTCGGCGGCGGCGGCTTCGGTTTTCGCGTCCGCGCCGGCCAGCACCGCGCCGAGCTGGGCGGCCGCCTCGAACAACTTTGCGGTCTTGTAGCGGATCACCTGCATGTAACGGGCTTCGTCGACATCGGCATCGTGCATGTTCAACAACTGCAGCACTTCGCCTTCAGAGATGATGTTGGTCGCCTCCGACAGAATTTCCATCACACGCATCTTGCCCACGCCGACCATCATCTGGAACGACCGTGAGTAAAGAAAGTCACCGACCAGCACGCTCGCCGCGTTGCCGAACAGCGCATTGGCGGTCTGGCGGCCGCGCCTCAGGTCGGACTCGTCGACCACGTCGTCATGCAGCAGCGTGGCCGTGTGGATGAATTCGACGACCGCTGCCAGCTCGTGCCGGTGCCCCGTCGTATCGCCCAGCGCGCCCGCCACCAGCAACAGCAGCGCGGGCCGAAGCCGCTTGCCGCCGGCGCTGATGATGTACTCGGAAATCTGATTGATCAGCATCACGTCCGACGCAAGACGTTGCCGGATGACGCGATTGACCTGCTGCATGTCTTCGGCGATCGGAGCAAGCAGGCTGGCGACGTTGGGGGAGGTGGTGGCAGTCGACGACATGATGGCTGAATTGGGTAGTGCCGCGAATTATAAGGCGATCGGGGCGCTTCCGGGTCGTCGGCTGCGGCGTGGATGCGGTCCGCATGGCGCGCGGGGCGCCTGCCAAGGCCGTCTGCGGGGCGCCGCGCGTTACAGGTTTGCCATCTGCGAGCGCCTGCGAGGGAGGGCGAAGCCGGACGGTAGACGGTTTGGTAAGCAGGTTTTGACCGAGCAGCTAACTCTATGTATAATCGAGAGTTTCCGCGCGCGGTGCGTGGGAAAAATGAATACAGAGTGAGGTTCTCAATGTACGCGGTCATAAAAACCGGTGGCAAGCAGTACAAGGTTGCCGTCGGCGAAAAACTTAAAGTAGAACAGATACCGGCAGACATTGACGCTGAAATCACGCTCGACCAGGTTCTCGCAGTGGGCGAAGGCGAATCGATTAAGTTCGGTACGCCGCTGGTCAGTGGGGCTTCCGTCAAGGCTACCGTCGTGTCGCAAGGTCGTCACGCCAAAGTGACGATCTTCAAGATGCGTCGCCGGAAGCACTACCAGAAGCATGGCGGCCACCGCCAGAACTATACCGAACTGCGCATCGACGCGATCAACGCGTAAGCGCACCGGTTAAGGAGCAAATCAAATGGCACACAAAAAGGCAGGCGGATCGTCCCGGAACGGCCGCGACTCCGAGTCGAAGCGCCTCGGAGTCAAGGTTTACGGCGGCCAGGCTATCAACGCTGGTGGCATCATCGTGCGTCAGCGCGGTACGCGCATGCACGCTGGCGAGAACGTCGGCATGGGCAAGGATCACACCCTGTTCGCGCTGAAGGACGGCCACGTCCAGTTCTCGACGAAGGGCGCGGCGAAGAAGCACACCGTTTCCGTCGTCCCGGCAGCCTGAGTTTAATCAGGCACGGGCTTCAGGACCGGAAAAAGGCCCCGCGAAGTTCGCGGGGCTTTTTTTATTGCGGCGCCTCTTTAGCTTGGCGCCGAAGCCGGGCAGTCGACCGCTCCTCATCGGCGGACTATGCCGTTCGGTCGATTGATCAACGCGCGGCGCGCGCGGCAAAATAGCAGCATCCAATCAGTATCAACCCCTGCATCGAATCGGGCAGTACACCACGGGACGGAGTAACACATGAAGTTCATTGACGAAGCGAGGATTGAAGTCATCGCCGGCGACGGAGGGGATGGCAGCGCGTCGATGCGCCGCGAGAAGTTCGTCCCGTTCGGCGGCCCCGATGGCGGTGACGGCGGCCGGGGCGGCAGCGTGATCGCGGTGGCTGACCGCAACATCAACACGCTGATCGATTACCGCTACGCGAAAAAACATCTGGCGCGCAACGGCGAAAACGGCCGCGGCTCGGATTGCTACGGCAAGGGCGGTGATGACATCACGCTGCGCATGCCGGTCGGCACCACCATCACGGACATGGAAACCGGCGAGCTGATCGCCGATCTGACCGAGCACAACCAGAGCGTGCAAATCGCGCAAGGGGGAGCCGGCGGCCTCGGCAACCTCCATTTCAAGTCCAGCACGAACCGCGCGCCGCGTCAGAAGACCGACGGCAAGCCGGGCGAGCGCCGCATGGTCCGCCTCGAACTGAAAGTGCTGGCCGACGTCGGTCTGCTCGGCATGCCGAATGCGGGCAAGTCGACGTTTATCTCGTCGGTGTCGAACGCGAAGCCGAAAATCGCCGATTACCCGTTCACCACGCTCGCACCGAACCTCGGCGTCGTGCGCGTCGGGCCGAGCCGCAGCTTCGTGATTGCCGACATTCCGGGGCTGATCGAAGGCGCGGCGGAAGGCGCCGGCCTAGGCCATCAATTCCTGCGTCACCTGCAGCGCACCGGGCTGCTGCTGCACATCGTCGACATCGCACCGTTCGATGAATCGATCGATCCAGTCGCGGAAGCGAAGGCGATCGTCAACGAACTGCGCAAGTACGACGAAGAGCTTTATCAGAAGCCGCGCTGGCTTGTGCTGAACAAGCTGGACATGGTGCCTGAGGACGATCGCGAAGCGCGCGTGGCGGCGTTCCTCGAAGGCTTCGGCTGGGACGGTCCGGTGTTCGAGATCTCGGCGCTGACTGGCCAGGGCTGTGAAAATCTTTGCTACGCCGTGTTCGACTACCTCGCCGAGCACTCCGACGCGCAACGCGCGGCCGAAGCCGAAGACCTGGCCTCCGACGTGCGTTTCCGCGACGGGACGCAAGTACCGGCCGCGACCCGCGAAGCCGGCACCGATCCGCAGGAATAACAACTCGAGCGCCGGCGCCAGCGGCGGGTGCCGGTATGCATCACGCGTCATCTTGGGAGACAGCGCACAATGCGTTCCGTCATCGCAGATTCACGGCGATTGGTCGTCAAAGTCGGTTCGAGTCTCGTCACGAACGACGGGCGCGGCCTCGATCATGCGGCGATCGGCCGCTGGGCCGCGCAAATTGCCGCACTGCGCGCGCAAGGCAAGGAAGTCGTGCTGGTCAGCTCGGGCGCGATCGCCGAAGGCATGCAGCGGCTCGGCTGGACGAAGCGGCCGCGTGAAATCGATGAGCTGCAGGCGGCCGCGGCGGTCGGTCAGATGGGTCTCGCGCAAGTGTACGAAAGCCGCTTCGCCGAACATTCCATCCAGACTGCGCAGATCCTGCTTACTCACGCTGACCTTGCTGACCGCGAGCGCTATCTGAACGCTCGCTCCACGCTGCTCACGCTGCTGGGGCTCGGAGTTGTACCGATCATCAACGAGAACGACACGGTCGTCACCGACGAAATCAAGTTCGGCGACAACGACACGCTCGGCGCGCTGGTTGCCAATCTGATCGAGGGCGACGCGCTGATCATTCTGACGGACCAGCAAGGCCTCTTCACCGCAGATCCGCGCAAGGACCCGACCGCGACACTCGTCCAGCAAGCCGACGCCGGCGCGCCCGAGCTCGAGGCGATGGCGGGCGGTGCGGGCTCGAGCCTCGGCCGCGGCGGCATGCTGACCAAGATTCTCGCTGCGAAGCGTGCGGCCCATAGCGGCGCCAATACGGTGATCGCGAGTGGGCGCGAGTCGGACGTGCTGGTGAGACTGGCGGCCGGCGAGGCGATCGGCACCCAACTGATCGCGCGCACCGCGCGCATGGCGGCGCGCAAGCAATGGATGGCCGATCACCTGCAGGTGCGCGGCCACGTTGTGATCGATGACGGCGCGGTCGAAAAACTGACCGCCGGCGGCAAGAGCTTGCTGCCGATCGGCATCGTCGGTGTGCAGGGTGCATTCGCGCGCGGCGAGGTGATCGCGTGTCTGAGCGCGTCAGGCCGCGAGGTCGCACGTGGTTTGACGAATTACAGCAGCGCGGAAACCAAACTGATCCAGCGGCGTCCGAGCGGCGAAATTGAGTCGGTGCTCGGCTATATGCTCGAGCCCGAACTGATTCATCGCGACAATCTCGTGGTGCTTTGATCTGCGCGGCGGCGCGCAGATCGCGCGTATGAAGAGCCAACAATTAAGCCGTTCCAGCGCAGGCTGGAACGGCTTTTTAATCGTCACGGATAAGCAACGGCGCCTGAGTCGGGCGCGCGCCGCGCAACCGGCCTCAATGAATCTGCGACGTCTGCGTGCGCTTGTAACGAATGTTCTCGACGATGTGCTGCGCGCTGCCGGTCGGAATCTTGTTTGCGCACATATAGTCCTGATACAACGCGGCCTGGTACGCATTCAGCGCGCCGTTTTCTATCCGCGAAAACGGGTTTGCGACCGTCGTGTCCCAGCCGTCGTGATCGGCGTTCAGGCCCGCATACTGACGCCATTCATACGTGTCGCAACGGATGCCCTCGTAATTGACGTTGCGCGCACCGCCCGGGCTCGTGACGACCACCGTGTAACGCACCACGCCGTCGTCGCCGACGCTGACGGACTTCGGGTCGATCGCAAATTGCAGCGGCGTATTGCCGGAGACTTCGAACGGCAGCAGGTTCGCGTCGGAGGGCAGCGGCGGCAACGTGTCGACCTTGTTTTCAACCCAGTTGCTCTTGCGATCCAGCAGATAGGTGAACTCGCTGTCGTCTTTGTTGGTCGGTTTGCCGGCGCTCGAACAGCCTGCCAGCAGGGCGCCGGTGGCGACGCACGCCACGGCGAATGCAAGTGCTTTCAATCTGATTCCCTCGAGAGACAGACGCGGCTCGAAAGCCGCGCCAGAGAGAGGCGGCGCGCGCCGCCGCCTGGAATGGTTAATCGCGCACGCCTCGTCGGACTAACGGGGCGACGGCCTCGTCGGCTTCGGCCGTTTCGCGCTCATCCTCCGATCTCATGTTGGCATCAAGTGAGCCGGGACCGCAATCCGGCGCGACCAGCACGTGCGTCGAAGTTTCGACGCTGACCGAAGTTACGGTCGTGACGGTGGTGACCACCGTGCTTACCGTGGAATCCGGCGGGCTTTGCATCGACGACGCTATCCGGGGATAACGCGACCCATGATGCCCGCCAGGTTTTTCCGCACGCGGCGCAGGCCGGCGCATGAAACGGGACAGCTCCGTTAGCGCCAACTGATACACATCCCGCTTGAACTCGATCACACAGTCGAGCGGCACCCAATACTCGTTCCAACGCCACGCATCGAACTCAGGGTGGTCGGTGGCGCGCAAACAGATGTCGCAGTCGCGTCCTACCATCCGGAGCAAAAACCAGATTTGTTTCTGGCCGCGGTAATGACCGCGTACTTCGCGCTTGATGAACTTGTCAGGCACCTCATAACGCAACCAGTCGCGCGTGCGACCGATCACCTTGACGTGCTCAGGAAGCAGCCCGGTCTCTTCGTGTAACTCCCGATACATCGCTTGCACGGGGGTCTCACCATATTTGATGCCCCCTTGCGGAAACTGCCAGGAATGTTCACGGAGTCGTTTGCCCCAAAACACCTCGTTGTGCGCGTTCAAGAGGATGATGCCGACGTTCGGGCGAAAGCCTTCACGATCCAGCATACAACCACCTTCGAATCCTTTAAAATTGCTTTGATTATAAACAGATAACGGACCCCACGCACCGAATCGCATCAGAATGGAGCGATTCGCCGCAACAGGCCCGGGTTTGCGGTAGCCTGTCGGTTTTCCGTGCCTATCCCTTGTGAGAGAGCTTTGCGCGGCGGTTTCGGCGCCGCACGGGGGCAGGGCGCCGCCAGTCGGGCGAACCCTGCCGGCTTCGCCGCGGATCTGTGTCGATTTCCCTCATTTTCCCCTTTTCTGGCGGTCTTACCGGAAGCCGCCGCTTTTGGACACCTTGAATGAAAGCTTCCCGTTTCTTTATCGGCACTCTCAAAGAAGCGCCCGCCGACGCCGAAATCATCAGCCACAAGCTCATGGTGCGCGCGGGCATGATCCGTCGCGTCGCGGGCGGTATCTATAACTACCTGCCGGTCGGCCTGCGTTCGATCCGCAAGGTGGAAGCGATCGTGCGTGAGGAAATGAACCGGGCGGGCGCCATCGAGCTGTTGATGCCGGCCGTGCAGCCGGCCGAACTGTGGCAGGAATCGGGGCGCTGGGAGAAGTACGGTCCCGAGCTGCTGCGCTTCAAGGACCGCAAGCAGGCCGATTTCGTGATGGGCCCGACGCACGAGGAAGTGGTCACCGACATCGCGCGCAATCAGATCAAGAGCTATCGCCAACTGCCGGTCAACTTCTATCAGATCCAGACGAAGTTCCGCGACGAGATCCGTCCGCGTTTCGGTGTGATGCGCGGCCGCGAGTTCATCATGAAAGACGCGTACTCGTTCGACAAGGACGCGGAGGGTCTGCGCGAGTCGTATCGCAAGATGTACGACGCGTACGTGCGCATCTTCACGCGCCTCGGTCTGGACTTCCGCGCGGTGGCGGCCGACAACGGCTCGATCGGCGGCAGCGGCTCGCATGAGTTCCATGTGATCGCCGACACCGGCGAAGACGACATCGCGTATTGCCCGACCTCCGATTTCGCCGCGAACGTCGAGGCGGCCGAAGCGCTACCGCTGATCGCAGAGCGCGCGGCGCCGGCAGAAGAGATGAAGAAGACCGCGACGCCCGGCAAGGCGAAGTGCGAGGCGGTTGCCGAACTGCTGAACATTCCGCTCGAACGCACGATCAAGTCGGTCGTGCTCGCCACCGAGAACGAAGGCGCCGAGCCGACGATCTGGCTGCTGATGCTGCGCGGCGATCATGATCTGAACGAGATCAAGGCGGCCAAGCTCCCGGGCCTCGGTAATTTCCGCATGGCGACCGAAGCCGAGATCGTCGAGACGTTCGGCACACCGCCGGGCTATCTCGGTCCGATCAACACGAAGAAGCCGGTCAAGGTGATCGCGGACCGCACGGTCGCGAACATGAGCGACTTCGTGGTCGGCTCGAACGACGTCGACTATCACACCACCGGCGTGAACTGGGGCCGCGACCTGCCGGAGCCGGTCGTCGCCGACATCCGCAATGTGAAGAAGGGCGATCCGTCGCCGGACGGCAGGGGCGTGCTCGACATCTGCCGCGGCATCGAAGTGGGCCACGTGTTCCAGCTCGGCACCAAGTATTCCGAAGCGATGAACGCGACCTGTCTCGACGAAACCGGAAAGCCTCGGCCGATGGAAATGGGCTGCTACGGCATCGGCGTCACGCGGATTCTCGGCGCCGCGATCGAACAGAATTTCGACGACAAGGGCATCATCTGGCCGGAGTCGATTGCGCCGTTCGAAGTCGTGCTGTGCCCGATGGGCTATGACCGCAGCGACGCGGTGCGTGAGCAGGCCGACAAGCTGTACGCGGAACTCGTCGCGGCCGGTATCGACGTGATCCTCGACGATCGCGGCGAGCGGCCGGGCGTGATGTTCGCCGACTGGGAACTGATCGGCGTGCCGCATCGACTGGTGATCGGCGACCGTGGTCTGAAGGACGGCAAGATCGAGTATCAGGGCCGTCGCGAGGCCGAAGCGACGCTGCTGCCGGTCGCGGACGCCGCGCAGACCGTAATCGAGAAAGTGCGCGCGGCGCTGGCGAACTAAGCGGAGCGGGCGGTGGAGTACACCTTCCTGTCCGCGACGGTGCTGCTGATCTTGATCACCGATCCGCTCGGCAACATCCCGATCTTCGTCAGCTGTCTGCGCGGTGTGTCGCCGGAGCGTCGCACGGTCGTGATCCTGCGCGAGGTCGCGATCGCGTTTGCGATCCTGCTGGTGTTCATGATGCTCGGGCAGAGCTTTCTGCGCATGATGAGCCTCAGCGACCAGTCGTTGCGGATCGGCGGCGGCATCGTGCTGTTTCTGATTGCGCTGCGCATGGTGTTTCCGCATCCGGACGGTCCGTTCGGCGGCGACGCGCGCGGCGGCGAGCCGCTGATCGTGCCGCTCGCGATTCCTGCGCTAGCGGGTCCGTCGGCGTTGGCGACGGTCATGCTGCTGACCTCGCAGGCGCCGGGCAAAACGTTCGAGTGGGTCGGCGCGCTGACCGTCACGATGATCATCTGTGCGATCGTGCTGATGCTCGCCGAGCGCATTCAGGCGTGGCTCGGTGAACGTGTGATGGCGGCGTTCGAGCGGCTGATGGGGCTCGTGCTCGTCGCGATTTCAGTCGAGATGATGCTCGGTGGAATCCGCTCTTTCGTGCACAAGCTGTGAAATGCGAGCCGGTGCGCGCATTGCCACCGTCGCAGCCATAAAAAAGCAGCCAGGCAGGCTGCTTTTTTTTCGCCGGTGGGGCGGATGCCCCGCTCACGCTCCCTCGGTCAGCGCCCGAATGGTCGGCAGGTTGCGCCAGTAGCCCTTCGCATCCATCCCGCAGCCGAACACGTACCGGTCCGGCACTTCGAAGCCGCAGTAATCGGGGCGCAGCGGTTTCGCCTTCGGAATGATCTTCTCGCACAGCACCGCGGACAGGAAGCGCTTCGCGCCCATCGCGAGGATGCGGTCGCGGATTGCGGCCATCGTCTCGCCTTCGTCGAGGATGTCGTCGAGCACGAGCACCACGCGATCCTTGACCGACTCGGCCGGCGCGACGCGCCATTGCATCTCGTTGCTGCCCTTCGTCGTATTGCGGTAGCGCGTCAGGTGGATGTAGTCGAACTCGAGCGGGAAATCGAGGTGCGGCAGCAGCATGCCGGTGAATACCGCGGCGCCGCCCATCACCGACAGCACGAGCGGGAAGTCCTCGCTCATCTCGTCGCGGATGGCAGCCGCCATGCGGGCGATCGACGCAGTGACGTCCGAGGCCGAAACTATCTCTTCGGAGTGTTGAAAAATATGGAGGGCTTCTTCGCGGTTCATGACGTCTGACGGACGGTAACTGTATACATAGTGTGAGTGGCAACGTCCCGAGGGACGTTCCCGCGAGGGACGGCGCGATGCGCTACAGAATAAACCCGCACGATGCCGAAGTCAGCCGCGCCGCACTCGGCGCGAGCGCGCGCCGGTCCCATCAAGCTTAGCGCATGCCGGGCATCATGCCCTTCATGCCGCGCATCATCTTCTGCAGGTTGCCGCCCTTGAGCTTCTTCATCATCGTGCGCATCTGTTCGTACTGGTTCAGCATGCGGTTGACTTCCTGCACCTGCACGCCCGCACCCGCGGCGATGCGGCGCTTGCGGGTCGCCTTGATCAGTTCGGGCTTGGCGCGCTCGGCCGGCGTCATCGAGTTGATGATGCCTTCCATGCGGCGCATCTGCTTCTCGGCCTGACTCATGTCGGCGCCGGCCGCGGCTTGCTGAAACTGCGCGGGCAGCTTGTCCATCAGCGACGACAGGCCGCCCATGCCCTTCATTTGCGTGAGCTGGGCGCGGAAATCGTTGAGGTCGAAGTCGCCGCCTTTCTTGACCTTGTCGGCGAGCTTCTGCGCGGCCTGCACGTCGACGCCGCGCTGCGCTTCCTCCACCAGCGCGAGAATGTCGCCCATGCCGAGAATCCGGCTCGCCATGCGGTCCGGGTGGAACACTTCGAGGCCGTCGAGTTTTTCGGCGACACCCACGAACTTGACCGGCTTGCCCGTCACGTGACGCACCGAGAGCGCCGCGCCACCGCGCGAATCACCGTCGAGCTTGGTGAGCACGACGCCGGTGAGCGGCAGCGCGTCGCTGAACGCCTTCGCGGTGTTGACCGCGTCCTGGCCGAGCATCGCGTCGACGACGAACAGCGTTTCCGCCGGCTTCAGCTCGGCGTGCAGCGCGGTGATTTCGTTCATCATCACCTCGTCGATACCGAGACGGCCGGCCGTGTCGACGAGCAGCACGTCGTGATAGTGGCGCTTGGCCCAGTCGAGCGCGGCGCGGGCAATGTCGACCGGCTTCTGGTTCAGCTCCGACGGGAAGAAGTCCGCGCCGACCTGCTCGGTCACCGTTTTCAGCTGCGCGATGGCGGCGGGACGATAGACGTCGCACGAAACGGTCAGCACCTTCTTCTTGTACTTCTCGCGCAGCAGCTTGGCGAGCTTGCCGACCGTGGTCGTTTTGCCGGCGCCCTGCAGACCCGCCATCAGGATGATCGCGGGCGGCGCGACGGCGAGATTGAGCTCGGAGGCCTTGCCTTCGTAATCGCCGCCGATCACCGCGGTCAGTTCGCGCTGCACGACGCCGACGAGCGCCTGACCCGGCGACAGGCTGGAGATCACTTCCTCGCCGAGCGCCTTCTCCTTGACCTTCGCGATGAACTCGCGCACGACGGGCAGCGCCACGTCGGCCTCGAGCAGTGCGAGACGCACCTCGCGCAGCATTTCCTGGGTGTTCGCCTCGGTGAGCCGGGCTTCGCCGCGCAGCGTCTTGACGACGCGCGCCATCCGTTGAGTCAGATTGTCGAGCATGGGGAACGATGAACGGTGGGGCCCGCGCAGCGCGCGAAGCGCAAGACGTCGCGGAGTAGGGCCCTAGTGTAAACTTCGAATATGGATATTGTACTGTATGCCCTCACCGCGCTTCTCTATGGCGGTCTTGCCGTGGCCGGCTGGCGCTCGCACCGGCACGCGGCCGTGCGGCCGCTGCTCGAGAGCGTGCCGCCGCTGCCCGGTCATGCCGCCAACGCGGGCGCTCTGGTGGCCTCCGGCATGAGCGCGCCCGGGCGCGCGCTGCTGTTCGTCGCGCTGCTCGCTCACGGCGTGCTGCTCCATACCACGATCTTCCCGCAGAACGCGATGGTGTTCGGCTTCGCGTTCGCGCTGTCGGCGATGTTCTGGCTCGGCGCCGGCATCTACTGGATCGAGAGTTTCTTTTTCCCGCTCGACGGACTGCGCCTGCTGGTGTTGCCACTCGCGTGCGTCGCGTCGCTGCTGCCGCTCGCGTTCGGCGGCGTGCGCGTGCTGCCGTATGCGGCCGCGCCGATGTTCAAGCTGCACTTCCTGATTGCGAATATCGCGTACGGTCTGTTCGCGATCGCGGCGCTGCACGCGGTGCTGATGCTGGCGGTCGAGCGGCGTCTGCATTCGATGCGCGGTGGTCTCGCGCAAAGGCACGCGGCGGCGGACAATGGCTGGTGGTCGAGTTGGCTCGACGCGCTGCCGCCGCTGCTCACGCTCGAGAAGCTGCTGTTCCGTCTGATCGGCGCCGGCTTCGTGCTGCTCACGCTGACGCTGCTGTCGGGCATCCTGTTCAGCGAGCAGCTGATCGACCGCGCGTTGCGGCTCGATCACAAGACCGTGTTCGCGATTCTTTCGTGGGTGATGTTCGGCGCGCTGCTGACCGCGCGCAAGGTGTCCGGCTGGCGCGGCCGTGCGGCATTGCGCTGGGTGCTGGCCTCGTTCGTCGCGCTGTTGCTCGCGTACGTCGGCAGCCGTTTTGTTTTCGAGGTGCTGTTGCACCGGCCCGTGGTGTGAGTGTCCCCATGCGACAAATCTTTTTGCTGATTCTGCTGTTCATCGTCGGTCAATGGCTCGTGAAGGCGCTGCGCCGCCACGACGCGCAATCCGCGCAACGCACCGGTGCCGGCGGCGCCAACGCTGCCGGCACCGCGAATGGCGGCGCGCGTTCTTCGAATGGGCAACAGCCGCAGCTTGCCGAGCCGATGATCCGCTGCGTCGAGTGCGGCGTGCATGCACCGAAGAGCGACTCGGTCAGCGTCGCGGGGCAGGCGTTCTGCTGCGCCGCGCACGCGCAGCGCCACGGCGCGCGTCCGAGCGGCCGCGACGCCCGATGAGCGGCGCGTACACCGTCGATGCCGACGGTTGGGTTCCTGCCGCACGCAAGCTTGCCTCGCCAAACTTCGAAGCGCGGCCGCAAGGCGCGCTGCCGACGCTGATCGTCGTTCACAACATCAGCCTGCCGCCGAACCAGTTCGGCGGCACCGCGATTGCCGAGCTGTTCCAGAACGCGCTCGACTGCAACACTCACCCGTACTACGACACGCATCTGCGCGGCGTGCGCGTGTCCGCACATTTCGTGATTCATCGCGATGGCGCACTCGAGCAGTTCGTGTCGTGCAACGAGCGCGCGTGGCACGCGGGGCCGTCGAATTTTTTCGGCCGCGAGCGCTGCAATGATTTCTCGATCGGCATCGAGCTCGAAGGCAGCGACACCACCGCCTTCGAAGCGGCGCAATACCGCACGCTCGCCGCGCTCGTCAGAGCACTGAAGGCACGCTATCCGATCGACGCGCTTGCCGGCCACTCCGACATCGCACCCGGTCGCAAGACCGATCCCGGTCCGTATTTCGAGTGGCCGCGACTGCAGCGCGACACGTTGCTCGACGGTCGGTATTTCCCCTATCTCAAGTTTTCCGAAACGCGGTAACCCCTTCGCACGATCTTGCGTGATCCACGGAGAACGAGGCGCAGCCTGCTTCTCCGGGGAGCTTCTGCGCGCCGCGTGAAGCAAAAGTCAAGACTGCGAGCGCAAATAAAACCTTTTGACCTGTCTCGAAACTCCACTATACTTGGTGCCGACAACTGAGTTTCGCACTATATCTTGTGTTGTGCTGTGAATAACCATGTGCATAACCGAGTGAATAAGAGTGGATAAGTCTGCGGCGTCCCGCTCCCCGAGCATGGCGCCGCAAGCATTCCAGACAGCGAAAAAAATTCCTGGGGCGCAGCCGGTAGGGGATCTCCGGCCGCATCCAGAAGCATTCAGGAAAGGACCAGCCAGTGATCGCGACCGACCCGATGAAGACCGTCATCAAATCGAACCAGGCTTCCTCGCAGTTGCATCCCACCAACCGGCGTAGCCGGCCTTCCTGCACCTCATCGCACGCGCACGCGGCGGCGCGGCGTTTGATTTAATCCGCGGCACTCGCCGCAATATTTCCAAGACCAGGAGCTTTGCACATGCAAACCACCGACAACGTGACGACCCGTTACGAGGGCTCACCGACTGGCCAGGCCTTCGGCCAGACCCAAGGCGCGCAGGCGCTCGCGCCGCAAGCGAATTACGCCGACTACAAGGTGATCCGCCGCAACGGCAGCGTGGTGTCGTTCGAGCCGTCGAAAATCGCGATCGCCGTGACGAAGGCGTTCCTCGCCGTCAACGGTGGTCAGGGCGCGGCGTCGGCACGGGTGCGCGAACTGGTCGAGCAACTCACGCAGAACGTGGTGCGCGCGCTGGTGCGCAGCCGTCCGAATGGCGGCACGTTCCATATCGAAGACATTCAGGATCAGGTCGAACTCGCGCTGATGCGCGGCGGCGAACACAACGTCGCGCGTGCTTACGTGCTGTATCGCGAGAAGCGCAACCAGGCGCGCGCGCATGACGCTCATGAAGGTCAGACAGCGGAAGGCGCCAGCACCCCGGGCCTGAACGTGACCGACAACGGCATCACGCGTCCGCTGGACATGGCTGCGCTGCGCGGCATCATCGAGTCCGCGTGCGCGAACCTCGGCGACGCCGTAAGCGCCGAGCCGATCGTCGCGGAAACGGTGAAGAACCTGTACGACGGCGTGCCGATGAGCCAGGTGTACGACTCGGCGATCCTCGCCGCCCGTACGATGATCGAAAAGGACCCGGCCTACAGCCAGGTCACCGCGCGCATCCTGCTGCATACGATCCGCCGCGAGATTCTCGAAGAGGAAGTCACGCAAGCCGAGATGGGCGAGCGCTACGCCGAGTACTTCCCGCAGTTCATCAAGCGCGGCGTGCAAGCCGAGCTGCTCGACGACAAGCTGCTGCAGTTCGACCTGAAGCGCCTCGGGGCCGCGCTCGACGCGAACCGCGACCTGCAGTTCGGCTACCTCGGTCTGCAGACGCTGTATGACCGCTACTTCCTGCATCACGACAACGTGCGTATCGAAATGCCCCAGGCATTCTTTATGCGTGTCGCGATGGGTCTGTCGCTGAACGAGATTGACCGCGAAGCGCGCGCGATCGAGTTCTACAACGTGCTGTCGAGCTTCGACTTCATGAGTTCGACGCCGACGCTGTTCAACTCCGGCACGCGCCGCTCGCAGCTGTCGTCTTGCTACCTGACCACGGTCGATGACGACCTCGACGGCATCTACGAAGCGCTGAAGGAAAACGCGCTGCTGTCGAAGTTCGCCGGCGGCCTCGGCAACGACTGGACGCGTGTGCGCGCGCTCGGCTCGCACATCAAGGGCACCAACGGCAAGTCGCAGGGCGTGGTGCCGTTCCTGAAGGTCGTCAACGACACGGCGGTCGCCGTGAACCAGGGCGGCAAGCGCAAGGGCGCGGTGTGCGCGTACCTCGAATCGTGGCACCTCGACATCGAGGAATTCCTCGAGCTGCGCAAGAACACCGGCGACGACCGTCGTCGCACGCACGACATGAACACCGCGAACTGGATTCCCGACCTGTTCATGAAGCGCGTGATGGAAGGCGGCGACTGGACGCTGTTCTCGCCGTCCACCTGCCCGGACCTGCACGACAAGTTCGGCGCCGAGTTCGAAACGGCTTACACGGCTTACGAAGACAAGGTCGCCCGCGGCGAGATCAAGCTGTTCAAGAAGATCCCGGCGGCGCAACTGTGGCGCAAGATGCTGGGCATGCTGTTCGAAACCGGCCATCCGTGGATCACGTTCAAGGATCCGTGCAACGTGCGCTCGCCGCAGCAGCACGTCGGCGTCGTCCATTCGTCGAACCTATGCACGGAAATCACGCTGAACACGAGCGACGCCGAAATCGCCGTCTGCAACCTCGGCTCGGTGAACCTCGTCGCGCACCTGAAGGAGCAGGCCGACGGCACGCTCGCGCTCGACCACGACAAGCTGAAGCGCACGGTCAGCGTCGCGATGCGCATGCTCGACAACGTGATCGACATCAACTACTACGCGGTCGCCAAGGCGCGTAACTCGAACCTGAAGCACCGTCCGGTCGGCCTCGGCATCATGGGCTTCCAGGACTGCCTGCACGTGCTGCGCACGCCGTACGCGTCGCAGGAAGCGGTCGAGTTCGCCGATCGCTCGATGGAAGCGGTTTGCTACTACGCGTACTACGCGTCGACCGAGCTTGCCGAACAGCGCGGCCGCTACTCGAGCTACCGCGGTTCGCTGTGGGATCGCGGCATCCTCCCGCAGGATTCGGTGGCGCTGCTCGCCGAGGCGCGCGGCGGTTATGTCGAGGTCGATTCGAGCGAGTCGATGGACTGGCCCGCGCTGCGCTCGCGTATCTCGACCTACGGCATGCGCAACTCGAACTGCGTGGCGATTGCGCCGACCGCGACGATCTCGAACATCATCGGCGTGTCGGCGTGCATCGAGCCGACCTATCAGAACCTGTACGTGAAGTCGAACCTGTCGGGCGAGTTCACGGTGGTCAACGACTACCTGGTGCGCGACCTGAAGGCGCGCGGCCTGTGGGACGAAGTGATGGTCGCCGACCTGAAGTACTTCGACGGCACGCTGTCGCGCATCGACCGCATCCCGGCCGACCTGCGCGCGATCTACGCGACCGCGTTCGAAGTCGATCCGGTGTGGCTCGTCGAGTCGGCTTCGCGTCGTCAGAAGTGGATCGACCAGGCGCAGTCGCTGAACATCTACATGGCGGGCGCATCGGGCAAGAAGCTCGACGAGATCTACAAGCTCGCATGGCTGCGCGGACTGAAGACCACCTACTACCTGCGCACGATGGCGGCGACGCACGTCGAGAAGTCGACGGTCGCGCACGGCGCGCTGAACGCGGTGAGCTCGGGTCATGACGGCTCGGGTGGCGCAGGCGGCGCGGCAGGCGGCTTCGGCGTGGGCGGTGGCGCGGCGGGTGGTGTGGGCGGCGGCTTCCAGGCTGCTGCAGCGGTCGCAGCGACTGCCGCGGTCGCGCTCGACGCGGCACCCGAAGCGGATGGTCCGGTCTGCATGATGCGTCCGGGCGATCCTGGCTTCGACGAGTGCGAGGCTTGCCAGTAAAGATTGGCAAGCAGCGGGAGCGATGCTTGCTAACTGCACGCGAGGGTCGTAGGTGGTGATCCGCAGGCGGTGAGCGACGCGCCCCATCGATGAAGTAGAAAGCAGGTCGACGAGCGGTGAGCAGTATCGAAGTCTCACCGCTCGTCGATGCAGCGAAGCAATCCAGCCGTTGGCAACACCAGACGATCGCACGACATGGCATCGCACCTCGACCGCCAACGCTGACGCAACACGCTCGACACGGCTCACCGCCGACTCTCGCGATGCGCGGCTCGTGCGGCATCGATCAGTCGATCAGTCCATCGATCAGTCGGCGGATGCCGCAACGCACTGCGCAATACATATAGATAGAGCAACGAAACGTCGTGTCGAAACGTTGCTCTTCGAGTTCGCGAAGGACCTCGGCAACACATGTTCAACTCGCGTTCATCACGCGTCACTGGATGGGTCACACGCAGCATGTCGAACAAAGTGTTGTATGAACGTAGCAACGCGAATCGAAAACAGGAATTTTCGCGAGTGAACTCTTTTATCGCTCGTGAAAAGATGGTACAAACCGTTCTAAATTGATGGTGACATTTATGCTCAACTGGGATGACGAGATCACTGCCGTAACTCCCTCGAGCGCGACGCAACCGAACGTGTTGCGCAACGCTGCGGGGTCGGCTGTGGATTCGCAAATCGGAACGCGTTCCGCGCCGCATGCTCCCTCCGCTCAAGAAGTCTTCGCGAACGACGTCGCTGTCGCTCCCGTCGCTCATATTGGCAACGCGGTTGCCAACGCGGCGGCCGCTTCCGAAGCGCGCGTCAATGTCGCCGACAAGCGCATCATCAACGGCCAGACTGACGTCAATCAGTTGGTGCCGTTCAAGTACAAGTGGGCTTGGGAAAAGTATCTGGCGGGTTGCGCCAACCACTGGATGCCGCAGGAAGTGAACATGTCGCGCGACATCGCCCTGTGGAAAGACCCGAACGGGCTGACCGAAGACGAGCGCCGCGTCGTCAAGCGCAACCTGGGTTTCTTCGTGACGGCAGATTCCCTCGCCGCCAACAACATCGTGCTGGGCACCTACCGCCACATCACCGCGCCCGAATGCCGCCAGTTCCTGCTGCGCCAGGCGTTCGAAGAGGCGATCCACACGCACGCTTACCAGTACATCGTCGAGTCGCTCGGTCTGGACGAGGGCGAAATCTTCAACGCGTATCACGAGGTCCCGTCGATCCGCGCGAAAGACGAATTCCTGATTCCGTACATCCACGTGCTGACCGACCCGGCCTTCAAGACCGGTACGCTCGAAGCAGACCAGACGCTGCTGCGCTCGCTGATCGTGTTCGCCTGTGTGATGGAAGGCCTGTTCTTCTACGTCGGCTTTACGCAAATCCTGGCGCTCGGCCGCCAGAACAAGATGACCGGCGCGGCGGAGCAGTACCAGTACATCCTGCGTGACGAGTCGATGCACTGCAACTTCGGCATCGACCTGATCAACCAGATCAAACTCGAAAACCCGCACCTGTGGACGGCCGAATTCCGCGCCGAAATTCGCGCGATCTTCCAGCAGGCGGTCGAGCTCGAATACCGCTACGCCGAAGATACGATGCCGCGCGGCGTGCTCGGCCTCAACGCGTCGATGTTCAAGAGCTATCTGCGCTTCATCTGCAACCGCCGTTGCCAGCAGATCGGTCTCGATCCGCTGTACCCGAACGAGGAAAACCCGTTCCCGTGGATGAGCGAGATGATCGACCTGAAGAAGGAACGCAATTTCTTCGAGACGCGAGTGATCGAATATCAGACTGGCGGTGCGCTTTCCTGGGAGTAAGCCGGGATTCGTATCGCGGATGTATTCATTGATGGGGATGCCGCCGCCTGTGGCCGCGGCGCCCCGGGTTAGGAGCAGAACGGCCTGATGCAAAGCGTGCCCGGTGCCTTGACGGCCCACAAACATGACAGGCGCTTTGCGGACCCTTCAGTGGGATGGGCAAACTTCCCCCCGGAAAAAGCCGCTGGCGTCGTTGCCGGCGGCCCGATCAAGCAATTGCCGGCGTCGCCTTGCGACGCCGACCAGATTTGGCGCGCGGTGCCTTCGGGCACGGCGCGCCTTACCGCATTCATTAGCGTAAGCGCGCCGCACCTGCGTACGCCGATGAATAGCCCGCTTCGTAGCGCGCGCCCTGAGAAGCGTCCGCGGGAAGCGGGTTTTGACGAAGGGTGTAGTTTGAACTGACCTCATCTGAAAACCTGAAGGAGAAAATGATGGCAACTGCAAAGAAGGCCGCGGCCAAGAAGCCCGCAGCAAAGAAGACCGCAGCAAAGAAGGCTGCTCCGGCTAAGAAGGCTGCTCCGGCCAAGAAGGTCGCCGCGAAGAAGGTCGCAGTGAAGAAGGTCGCCGCGAAGAAGGTTGCAGCGAAGAAGGTCGCGGCGAAGAAGGCAGCACCGGCGAAGAAAGCCGCAGTGAAGAAGGTCGCGGCGAAGAAGGTTGCAGCCAAGAAGGTTGCAGCCAAGAAGGTCGCGGCGAAGAAGGCAGCACCGGCGAAGAAAGCCGCGGTGAAGAAGGTCGCAGCGAAGAAGGCAGCACCGGCGAAGAAGGCCGCAGCGAAGAAGGCAGCACCGGCGAAGAAGGTCGCGGCGAAGAAGGCCGCTGCCAAGAAGGCGGCGCCTGCCAAAAAGGCTGCAGCCAAGAAAGCTGCACCTGCCAAGAAGGCTGCCGCGAAGAAGGCCGCTGCGCCTGCGAAGAAGGCTGCCCCTGCGAAAAAGGCTGTCGCCAAGAAGGCCGCGCCTGCTCCCGCTGCGCCTGCTGTCTCGAGCGCACCGGCGGCGACGGTGAAGACCGCGCTGAACCCGGCAGCGGCATGGCCGTTCCCGACGGGCAGCCGTCCGTAAGCAGTAGCAGTAAGTCGACACATCGTCCGATGTGTCGGATGACCGGGTCGTGCTCGATTTCTTGCGGGCGCCACCCGGTCAATGACCCGTTACCGGTGTGCTGGTGGCGGGTTTTTTTTGCCCGTCGTCCCGAAAAGAAAAAACACGCATGGACCCGTGAGGACCCATGCGTGTGAAGTCGTCGTCGCGGCGCTGAACTACGCGCCGCCGCGCGGGAGGTGCGCTTAGTGTGTGACGCGCGTGACGCCGCCGCTCGACAGCAGCCTCACGCGATCGCCGGCGCGGAAGATTTCGCCGGTAGCAGTTTGGGTGACGGCGCGCATGTCGCCGTTGTCGAGGCGCACGGTGATTTCGATACCGTCACGCATGGCGACGCGGTTTTCGATTGCATTGCCGGCGACCGCACCGCCGATGCCGCCGACGATACCCGTCGCGACCGAGCCACGTCCGCCGCCGATCGTGCTGCCGGCGAGCGCGCCGAGCGCCGCGCCACCGAGTGCGCCGATGCCGATCGGCTGACCGTCGTTCGTGCTGATTCGCACCGCGCGCACGCTCTCCACCGTGGCCATGCGAACCGTCTGTTCACGCTGCGCCTGCGAGGCGGTGAAAACGTCGGGAGAGCTGCTGTTGACCGCACACCCCGACATGGCCAGCGAACCGGCGAACAAGGTGACGACGATCAGGCGACTCGATGTTCTCATTCCCAAACTCCCATAGCACGCGATATCAGTGCAGGTCGTATCCGAAGGCCTGCTTGAACCGCTCGTTGATTTCCGCCCGACTGGGCGCGTAGTTTTGCGGGCCTTGATGCTCGATCTTCAGTGCGCCCATCAGGCTGGCGAGACGGCCGGTCGTGGCCCACCCGAGACCCTTCTCGATACCGTAGAGCAAGCCACCGCGAAACGCGTCGCCGCAGCCGGTGGGATCGAGCACCTGCCTGGCCGTGACCGCCGGAATCTCTTCGATACCGCCGCCGTGATGGATCTGCGCACCCTTCTCGCCCAGCGTGATGATCAGCGCGTCGACCTGGCCGGCGATCTGTTCGATCGACCAGCCGGTCTTGTTGCTCACCAGCGCGGCTTCGTAATCGTTGACCGCTACATAAGTAGCAAGTTCAATGATGCGCCGCAGCGTCTCGCCGTCGAACAGCGGCAAGCCCTGGCCCGGATCGAAGATGAACGGCACGCCTGCGGCGGCAAGCTGTTCGGAGTGCTGGACCATGCCGTCATAGCCGTCCGGCGCGACGATGCCGAGCGTCAGGCCCGCCACTTCGTCGGCGCGGTTCTGATGCGACTGCATCATCGCGCCCGGATGGAACGCGGTGATCTGGTTGTTCTCGAGGTCGGTCGTGATCATCGCCTGCGCCGAGTAGGTGTCGGGCACGACGAGCACGTTTTCAGTCGACAGGCCGAGCTGCGCGAGCCGGTCCAGATAGAGCTGTGCGTCGACGGCGCCGATCGCGCCCATGATGCGTGCGTCGCCGCCGAGCAGATTCAGCGCATAGGCGATGTTGCCCGCGCAGCCGCCGAACTCGCGACGCATGGTCGGCACGAGAAAGCTTACGTTCAGGATGTGGACCTGCTCCGGCAGGATGTGCTCCCGAAAGCGGCCTTCGAAGGTCATGATGTTGTCGTACGCGAGCGAGCCGCAGATGAGCGTAGCCAAGGCGAGCGTTCCTGTATGAAAGCGGTGGGAAGAGACGCGCCGCGCCGACAGCGCCGCGCGCGAGGCGCGGCGCCGCCGTTCGCGCGCGAGAGGGCTTACTTCAGCGCGGCGAGCGCTGCGTCGTAGTTCGGCTCGTTCTTGATCTCGCCGACCAGCTCGGCGTGCACGACCTTGTCGTTTTCGTCGAGCACGACGACCGCGCGCGCGGTCAGGCCGGTCAGCGGACCGCTCGTCACGTCGACGCCGTACGCTTGCGCGAACTCATGGCCGCGGAACGTCGACGCGGTCACCACGTTCTCGATGCCCTCGGTCGTGCAGAAGCGCGACGCCGCGAACGGCAGGTCGCCCGACACGACGATGACGGCCGTGTTGCTGAGCTTCGCGGCGGCTTCGTTGAACTTGCGCGTCGACGTCGCGCAGGTCGGCGTGTCGAGACTCGGGACGATGTTGAGCACCTTGCGCTTGCCGGCGAAGTCGGCGAGCGTCAGCGGCTTCAGGTCTCGGCCGATCAGGGAGAATGCGGCGGCCTGCTGGCCGACCGACGGGAACGTGCCGCTTACTTCGATCGGGTTGCCACCCAGCGTGACTTGACTCATGTGTTGTGCTCCGAAAAGGGCGTCAGTGATGACAATGATGCGCCCGCTCGGGAGCGGGCGCGCGAGGGTGCGTTACGGATAAAAAATCTGTACGCGAAAATTGGAGGCAATCGCGCTGCCGGTGTCGAGGTGCACGATCATCGTCTGCGTCGCGTGCGCGGGCAGGCCGGACGCGATCACGGTGCCGGGCGGCACGTAATCCTGCGGCCACAGCACGCGCCGCACGGCGACGTTGTTCTGATCGTCGAGCAGCGTGAGTTCGATCGCGGGGTAGGCGAGCGCGATGTTCAGGCGGTTGTGCAGCGGCATCTTCAACTCGAGCTTGTGCGGGCCGTCGATCTGCCGCAGATCGGAGGGCTCGACCAGCAGGCCTTCGATATCGTGCGGCGGCGTCAGCTGACAGCCGAGATGCGCGCAGGCCTGCGCGTACAGGATCTGCGAGCGCGGCAGGTTGACCATCACGGTCTCGCGTTGCCACCACGCGAGTTGCGCGAGCAGCGCAATGACGAGCAGCGCGGCGAGCACCACACCGGCGACGATCCAGCCGACGCGTCCGGCGTCCACCGGGCGGGTTTCGCGCACGACCGGGAACGGATCGTCGCCATCGCTGACGGGAGGATTGACCGAGAATGGCTCGCCGCTCGATGGGGCGAGCGACGGACCGCCCGGCGGGCGCGGGCCGCCGGGACCGCCGGCGCCCGAAGCACCTGCGGCACCCATGCCTGCGGCGGCGCCGAAGCCGCCCACGCCCCCACCGACCGGGCCGAAGTGCGGCTCGTTGTCGGGCATGCCATGCAGACTTGCTGGTTCGCGCAGCGCCGGTTCATCGAGCGTGGACGGCTCAGGGCGTTCGATCTTGTGCCAGACGCGCGGCGCTTCGTCTTCGACTCGCGGCGGGGGAGCAGGCGCGGTGGGCGGGACGACAGGCGGTTCATCGACCGCGTCGTCGGCGGGATAGGCGAAGGGTTCGAGCGGCGCGTCGGCCAGCGTCGGCTCATCGTCCGCGGGCAGCGGTGCCGTGAAAGCGCCGGCGCGCAATTCCGGTTCGGTCGCCTGGCGAGGAGTGCCCGATGTGACGGGTGCGTGCTCGTTGCCGCCAAGCGGCAGCGGCGCGAGCGGCACGCTGCTCGCGTGGTCGCGCAAACGGGCATCGAGCGTGCTGCGGGAAATGCTGGTGGAGTCTTGTTCCGAAGCCGGCGCCCACAGGTCCCACGCGACCCCGCTGAAGTCCGGGTTGGGTTGCCGCACACCCGACAGCGCTTCGATTGCCGCCGCGGCGGCAACCGGTTTGGCGGTGGAAAAATCGCCGCCTTCGGAGACGTCGAACAGACTGCTCGACGCGTCGAAGACTTCCTGGCAATGCCCGCACCGCACGAGGCCGCGGCGCTGCGCAAGCTGCGCCGGTTGCAGAAGGAAGACAGTTTCGCAGAAGGGGCAACGCGTCGCCAGGTGCATATCGAGCCGTTGAGCCTGAGGCCGTTAGGTTGACAATACGCCTTATTCTAATTGCTTTCGCGGCGCGTTCCGGCGAGGCACACCCAACCTTCATGTTCGCGCCACACGCTGATATCGATCCAGCGCGCGTAGACCTGCGCGACTTCCTCGGCCTGGCGGGCGAGAATGCCCGACAGCGCGATGTGGCCGCCCGGCTTCACCTTCGACGACAGCATCGACGCCATCAGCTTGAGCGGATTGGAGAGGATGTTCGCGACCACGACGTCGAATTCGCCGGCCGGACAGGCGTCGGGCAGGCCATAGGTGACTTCGGCGTGATTGCGTTCGCTATTGTGACGCGCCGATTCGACCGCCTGCGGATCGATATCGATGCCGATCACCGGATCGGCGCCGCACTTCTTCGCGAGAATCGCGAGGATGCCCGAGCCGCAGCCGTAGTCGAGCACGGACTGGCCGGGCTTGATCGACTGCTCGATCCACTCCATGCACAGACGCGTGGTGGGGTGGCTGCCGGTGCCGAACGCGAGACCCGGATCGAGTTCGAGCACGAGCGCGTCGGGGTCCGGCGCATCGTGCCACGACGGCACGACCCAGATGCGCTCGCCGATCTGGATCGGATCGAACTGCGACTGCGTGAGCCGCACCCAGTCCTGCTCCTCGACCTCGCGCACGGTATATGCCGGCGCGGCATCGAGTCCGATCTCGTTGGCCGCGGCGGTCAGCAGCACGGCCGGATCGTGTTCCGGCGCGAGCAGGGCGATCACGCGCGAATGCTGCCATGCCGTGCGATCCGGCGTGAGGCCGGGCTCGCCGAACAGCGGCTGCTCGTCGGGCGTGTCGGCGTCGGCGTCTTCGACCGACACCGACAACGCGCCCAGCTCGAGCAGCGCGTCGGACAACTCCTCCGCGTGCTCGCGCGCCAGTTCGGCAACCAGTTCCCGATAGCTCATGACTTACGCTTCTTCCGCGACCTGCTGACGCGCGGCCAGCCGGTTTTCGAGGTAGTGGATGCTGGTGCCGCCTTCGACGAACTTCGCGTCGAGCATCAGCTCACGGTGCAGCGGGATGTTGGTCTGAATACCTTCGACCACCATTTCCGACAGCGCGATGCGCATCCGCATGATCGCCTGTTCGCGCGTGGCGCCGTAAGCGATCAGCTTGCCGATCATCGAATCGTAGTGCGGCGGCACGAAATAACCATTGTAGGCGTGCGAATCGACGCGGATGCCGGGACCGCCCGGCATATGCCACGAGGTCAGGCGTCCCGGTGACGGCGTGAACTTGAACGGATCTTCGGCGTTGATCCGGCATTCGATCGCATGGCCGCGGAACTGGATGTCGCGCTGACGGAACGTGAGCTTCTCGCCGGCCGCGATGCGGATCTGTTCCTGCACGATGTCGACACCGGTGATCAGTTCGGTCACCGGATGCTCGACCTGCACGCGCGTGTTCATCTCGATGAAGTAGAACTCGCCGTTTTCATACAGGAACTCGAAGGTGCCCGCGCCGAGATAGCCCATCTTCTTGCACGCGTCCGCGCAACGATCGCCGATACGGTCGATCAGGCGACGCGCGATGCCCGGCGCCGGCGCTTCCTCGATCACCTTCTGGTGACGGCGTTGCATCGAGCAGTCGCGCTCGCCGAGCCACACGGCGTTCTTGAACGAGTCGGCCAGCACCTGGATTTCGATGTGCCGCGGGTTCTCGAGGAATTTCTCCATATAGACCTGCGGGTTGCCGAACGCGCGGCCGGCTTCCTCGCGGGTCATGATGACCGCGTTGACGAGCGCGGCTTCCGTGTGGACCACGCGCATGCCGCGGCCGCCGCCGCCGCCAGCCGCCTTGATGATGACCGGATAGCCGATCTGGCGGGCGATCTTCACGATCTCCTTCGGATCGTCCGGCAGCGCGCCTTCCGAACCCGGCACGCAAGGCACGCCGGTCTTGATCATGGTCTGCTTGGCCGTGACCTTGTCGCCCATCATGCGGATCGTTTCCGGACGCGGGCCGATGAAGGTAAAGCCGGACTGCTCGACGCGCTCGGCGAAGTCGGCGTTCTCCGACAGGAAGCCGTAGCCGGGGTGGATCGCTTCGGCGTCGGTGACTTCGGCCGCGCTGATCAGCGCGGGCATGTTCAGATAGCTCAGATTCGACGGTGCCGGGCCGATGCAGACCGCCTCGTCGGCGAGCTTCACGTACTTGGCTTCCTTGTCGGCTTCCGAATAGACGACGACCGTCTTGACGCCGAGCTCGCGGCAGGCGCGCTGGATACGAAGCGCGATCTCGCCACGATTGGCAATGAGGATTTTTTCAAACATAGCGGGTTTTCGACTCATCAATGGGCGCCGGGTCGGTCACGACGCCGGCTGCCGCAGAGGATCGGTCGCGCGCCTCGTAATGAGCGGCGCGCGGGCGGCGGATAGTGCGTGCCGCGTTAGCCGACCACGAACAGCGGTTGGCCGTACTCGACCGCCTGGCCGTTTTCGACGAGGATTTCCTTGACCACGCCGGACTTGTCCGACTCGATCTCGTTGAGCAGCTTCATCGCTTCGATGATGCAGATGGTCTGGCCTTCCTTGACCGTGTCACCGACCTGCACGAACGGATCGGCGCCCGGCGACGGCGCGCGGTAGAACGTGCCGACCATCGGCGAGGTGACGACGTGACCCTGCGGTGCGGCGGCGGCCGGCGTGGCCGGAGCGCCCGCGGGGGCTGCCGGTGCTTCGACAGCGCCGAACGGTGCCGGTTGTGCGAATTGCGGTACGGCGTATGAGGCGGACGGTTGGACGTAAACCGGCGGCGCATTCTTGACGATGCGGACCTTGCCTTCGCCCTCGGTCACTTCGAGTTCGGAAATACCGGACTCCGAGACGAGGTCGATCAGAGTTTTGAGTTTACGTAGATCCATCAGGGTGCCCCTTTTCAATGCGTAGAGTGCCGGCGTGTGCAAGTCGCAGTAGCCGGCTCAAATTGGACGTGTTTGGATTCAGCCGCGCGACGACCCGGCCGCGAGCCGGTCGAGCGCGAATTCGAGCGCGTACAGATACCCCTTCCAGCCGAGGCCGCAAATGACGCCCTCAGCCTGGTCGGAGAAATACGAGTGATGCCGGAACGGTTCGCGGCGATGCACGTTCGACAGATGAATCTCGACGAACGGGATGCCGACCCCCGCCAGTGCGTCGCGAATGGCCACGCTCGTGTGTGTGTACGCGGCGGGATTGATCAGGATGAAATCGGTTTGCTCGGTGCGGGCCGCCTGAATACGGTCGACCAGCGCGCCTTCGTGATTGCTCTGAAACGACGCGAGTTCGACGCCTGCGTCGGCTGCGCGGTCCACCAGCGCCTGATCGATCTGCGGCAGGGTCACGCGACCGTAGACCTCGGGTTCCCGGCTGCCGAGAAGATTGAGGTTGGGTCCGTGCAGTACCAGCAGTCGCGTCATGGTCGCTTCTTTTTCCGTGGAATTGCGCGCACTTTAGCGCTGATTAGAGAAACTTGTCTAGTTTCGCGCGCGTACGCGGCGACGGCCGGCGCGGGCCGCCGCGCAGCCTTGGGCCCAACTTCACTCAAATTCGGGAATTATCCGTGTATTTTTGCTCGTTCTGCACGGAATCGCATGCCAAAAAGCGCAGCGTGGGAAAGCGGGAAATTTACAGCGCGTCGAGCGTCTGACGCAGCGCCGTCGGGTCGATCTGGCCCAATTTTGTCGAGCGGATGTTGCCTTTTGCGTCGATCACGACGGTAAACGGCAAACCGCCCGCATGGTTGCCGAACGCGCGCGCGAGGTCGGCGCCCCCGAAGCCGGTCACGTAGATGGGGTACGCGACCTTGATCTTCTGCAGGAAGGTCTGGATGTTCTTTTCCGAGTCGACGCCGAGGCCGACGAACTGGATGCCTTTCTTTGCGTACTCGCGCTGGATCTGCGACAGCGCCGGCATTTCCTCGACGCACGGAGCGCACCACGACGCCCAGAAGTTGACGACGATCGGGTGGCCCTTGAGCAGGCTCAGCGACTGCGGTTTGCCATCGACGTTCGTGACCGGCGCGCTCCACAGTTGCTGCACGGGACTCGCAGAGGTGGCAGGCTGCGCTCCGGCCTGCGCCGCGTACGCGAGGTCGGAACCGCGATTGAGCCAGTGATTGGCCAGTACGCCGCCGCCCGCGGCAATCAGCGCGACGACCGCGCCCGCCAGCATACGTCTCGTGTTCATCGTGCTCCGTTCTGTCTGATCAATTGGTGAAGGACGGCACTTCGTCGCCGTCGAGCAGCGCCTGCACCGCCGGCAAATTGGCCCGCGCCGTGCGGCCGCGCGCGTCGGCGCGTACCGCGCCACGCAGGTCGTCGGTTTCGTACAGCGCGACGTGGATGCCGACCGGCTCGGCGTTGCGCTCGCCCGCGGGGCGCCACAGAAAGCTCAGCGTCTCCACGTAGCCGCGGCCCGCGAAATGGCGCGTTTCCGACACGTCGTACTGGATGTTCGCATTGAGCATGTAGATCGCGACTTCCTTCGGGTTGTCGCAAAACATCTGCAGATGCACATCCGAATGCTCGCCGGCCGTACCGCCGAGCACCGCGCCCGTCAGATACGGATTGAACGGTGCGAGCCGCTCCATCCAGTCGACCGCGATCATGCGCAGGCGCCGCAGCAGCGCCGGCTGGCTGTCGCTCTGGAACAGCGACTGATATTCGCGGATTTCTTCTTCGATCTGATCGTTGTCCGGCAGCCATTCGCCGGCAACACGAGTCTCGCCGACGACCTGCCGGGCGGCCTTGCGCTTCGCGCTGGCGTAATCCAGGCCGTCTTCGGCAATCAGGCGTGCCGCCGCGATTGCGATTTCCTCGCGCAGGCGCTGCGGATCGAAATGTGATTTGCGGACCATCCTCGCATGATACTCGATCGAGCCTGCGACGCGGTTCGGCGGCCCGCACGGGGCGGCGCCGGGCGTGGCCGGCAGGGGGCAGCGCGCGTCGCGTCGGTTACAATAGGCGTCCTTTGCAGACGGTCGTTCCGACCGTCCTGTGGCTCTCTCATCCCTCGCAAGAAACGCCCCCGCGGCACGACAGGCTTATGCATATCCACATCCTCGGCATCTGCGGCACCTTCATGGGCGGTCTCGCGGTGCTCGCGCGCAATGCGGGTCACACGGTGACCGGCTGCGACGCCGGCGTCTATCCGCCGATGAGCACGCAGCTCGAGGCGCAAGGCATCGGTCTGATCGAGGGTTATGACGCGGACCAACTGAACGGCCTGAACGCGGATCTATTCGTGATCGGCAACGTCGTCACGCGCGGCAACCCGCTGATGGAAGCGATTCTGGACCGCGGCCTGCCGTACGTGTCCGGTCCGCAGTGGCTCGGCGAGCACGTGCTGAACGGCAAATGGGTGCTGGCCGTGGCCGGCACGCACGGCAAGACCACCACGAGCTCGATGCTGACCTGGCTGCTCGAAGATGCGGGCCTGAACCCCGGCTTCCTGATCGGCGGTGTGCCGCTGAATTTCGGCGTGTCGGCGCGGCTCACCGATTCGAGCTTCTTCGTGATCGAAGCCGACGAATACGACACCGCATTCTTCGACAAACGCTCGAAGTTCGTCCATTACCGCCCGAAAACGGCGGTGCTGAACAATCTCGAATTCGATCACGCCGACATCTTCCCCGATCTCGCCGCGATCGAAACGCAGTTCCATCATCTGATCCGCACGGTGCCGCGCTTGGGCCGCGTCGTCACGAACGGCCGCGAGGACGCGCTCGAGCGCGTACTGACGCGCGGCTGCTGGAGCGAGGTCGAGCGCTTCGGCGTCCAGGGCGGCTGGGAGATCCAGGCGGCGGAGCAGGGCGTGCCCGTCGACGAACGCTTCGCCGTCTATCACAACGGCGAACGCGTCGGCGTGGTCGACTGGCAGGTGCAGGGCGAGCATAACCGCCTGAACGCGCTCGCCGCGATCGCCGCCGCGCGCCATGTCGGCGTGCCGCCCGCGCAGGCCGCGAAGTCGCTGTCCGGCTTTCGCAACGTGAAGCGCCGCATGGAAGTGCGTGGCAGCGTCGAGGGTGTGACCGTGTACGACGACTTCGCGCATCACCCCACCGCGATCGAGACGACGGTGGCCGGCCTGCGCGCGCGGGTCGGCCGCGACAACACGCGAATCCTTGCGGTGCTGGAACCACGCTCGAACACGATGAAGCTCGGCGTGATGAAAGCGCAACTGCCGGCGAGCCTCGCCGACGCCGATCTCGTGTTCGGCTACGGCGCGCCGAGCGGGCGCGACGCGCTCGGCTGGAACCTCGGCGAAGCGCTCGCGCCGCTCGACGGCAAGGCGCAGGCGTTCGACAACCTCGACGCGCTCGTGAAGGCAGTGGTCCACGCGGCGCGCCCCGGCGATCAGATTCTGGTGATGAGCAACGGCGGCTTCGGCGGCGTGCATCAGAAACTGCTCGACGGTCTTTCGACGCGAGGCGCGTCTTGATTCTGTATCTGCACGGTTTCCGTTCGTCGCCGAATTCGTTCAAGGCGCGCCTGCTCGCAGCGCGTCTCGCCGAGCTGGGTCGCGCCGACGAGTGGTGCTGCCCGATGCTGCCGGTGTCGCCGTTCGAAACCGTGGCGCTCGCCGAATCGCTGGTCGCCGAGGCACGCGCGAAGGGCGATGCGCGGCAGGTGACCGTGATCGGCAGTTCGCTCGGCGGCTACTTCGCCACCCATCTGGCCGAGAAACACGGCTGGCCGGCCGTGTTGCTGAACCCGGCGGTCGTGCCGCAGCGCGACCTGAGCGCGTATCTCGGCGAGCAGCCGTTGTGGCACGGTGGCGGCAGCATCGTCGTCGAGCCGCATCATCTGGATGAATTGCGCGCGCTCGGCGTGGCGTCGATCACGCAGCCCGAACGCTATTATTTGATGGCAGCCACCGGCGACGAAGTGCTCGACTACCGCGAAATGCTCGCGCACTATCCGAGCACGCGCACCACGCTGATCGAGGGCAGCGACCATGCGATCAGCGAGTTCGCGCAGTATCTCGACGACGTGCTGGCCTTTTGCGACGCCGAACATGTCGAGCCGCCGGCGCCGCGCGCGGCGGCCTGACGGCACGCAAGGGCGGCGGCACCGAACCCTGCCAGGACGTCAGTCAGAGAGGCACACCGACCGCCACCGCTGGTCGCAAGATTCAACCCGCTGGCACGCGCAGTGCGCGCCGCGGATTCACTATCACGAACAGGTTGCCGTGCCGCGCATGCAGTGATCGATCGCCACGGGGCGTCGGGCGCGACGGCAGACGCAAGTCAGAACGAGAGTATTGAGTGAACGTCTTCTTCGAGGAATCGGGCAGTTTCAAGGCCGGCAGCGTGCTGTCGCGCCAGGGCGACGCGTTTCAGGTCGAGTTGCCGGGCGGGCGGCGCGCGAAGGTGCGCGCGAAGGATGTGCTGATCGAGTTCGAGAAGCCCAGCGCGGCCGAACTGATGCAGCAGGCCGACGCGTTGGCGCAAGAGATCGATCTGGACTTCCTGTGGGAATGCGCGCCGGACGATGAATTCCCGTTCGCGACGCTGGGCGCCGAGTACTTCGGCGCGAGCTTCGGCGCGATCGAGCGCGCGGCGCTGGTGCTGCGCATGCAGGGCTCGCCGGTGTACTTCCGCCGCAAGGGCCGCGGCATGTACCAGCGCGCGCCGCAGGAGCAACTGAAGATGGCGCTCGCGGGCCTCGAGCGCAAGCGTCAGCAGGCGCTCGTGCAGGCGCAGTACGAGGAAGAGCTGAAGGCAGGCCGTCTGCCTGAAGCGTTCGCGGGCGGCAAGGGGCTCGCGCTCTTGACGAAGCCCGACAAGAACACCATCGAGTACAAGGCGCTCGAGGGCGCCGCGGCCGCGCGCGGCATCTCGCAGGCGCGGCTGATGCTCGAATGCGGCGCGATCGCGTCGCCGCGCGCGCTGCACGAAGCGAAATTCCTGTCCGAGTTCTTCCCGCACGGCACCGGCTTCCCGTCCGTCGCGGCCGCGAACGTGCCCGACGATCTGCCGCAGGCGGACGTCGAAGCGTTCTCGATCGACGACATCACCACGACCGAAATCGACGACGCGTTCTCGGTCGAGCATCTGGCCGACGGCCGTGTGCGCATCGGCGTGCACATCGCCGCGCCGGCGCTCGGCATCCAGCGTGGCGACGAAGTCGATGCGATTGCGCGCGCGCGTCTGTCGACGGTCTACATGCCCGGCGACAAGATCACGATGCTGCCCGACAGCGTCGTCGACACCTTCACGCTTGCCGAGGGTGGGTATCGGCCGGCGCTGTCGCTGTACGTGATCGTCAATCGCGAGACGCAGGAGATCGTCGCGAGCGAAACGCGCGCCGAGCGCGTGTTCGTAAAGAACAATCTGCGCCACAACACGCTCGACGAAATCGTCACCGAGAAGGCGCTCGCCGAGGGCACCGGCGAGTATCCGCACAAGGACGATATCGCCGTGCTGTGGCCGTTCGCGCAAGCGCTGTTCGAAAAGCGCCAGACCGCGCGCGCCGGCTACGGCCTGCGCCGCGAAGTGCAGCGCAATACCGACTTCAATTTCTACGTCGACGGCGAGCACGTCACGATTACGCCGCGCCGGCGCGGCTCGCCGCTCGACACGATCGTCGCCGAGCTGGCGATTCTCGCGAACTCGTCGTGGGGCGGGTTCCTGCACGATCACGGCGTGCCGGGCATCTATCGCACGCAGCGCGCGTTCGGCGTGCCGAGCGGCCCGAAGCGCACGCGCATGCAGACCAACGCCGCGCCGCACGAAGGGCTCGGCGTCACGCAGTATGCGTGGAGCACGTCGCCGCTGCGCCGCTACGTCGACCTCGTGAATCAGTGGCAGCTGATCGCGTGCGTGCAGCATGGCGTGACCGCCAAGCTCGCCGCGCCGTTCAAGCCGAAGGACGCCGATCTGTTCGCGGTCGTGCAAGGCTTCGACGACACCTACACCGCGTACGCCGACTATCAGCGTCGCATGGAGTACTTCTGGTGTCTGCGCTGGCTCAGGCAGGAAAACCGCAAGCAGGTGGTCGCGTCGGTCGTGAAGGGCGATCTCGTGCGTCTCGAGGAAATTCCGCTGCTGCTGCACGTGCCGGGCCTCGGCGTGCATGCGCGCGGCACGCGTTTGCAGATGGAAGTCATGTCGATCGATGAACTGACGATCGAAGCGTCGGTGCGTCTGTTGCACGTGCTCGATGCACCGACCGTGACGAGCGGCGCCGAAGCTGAAGAAGGCGAGGACGAGAGCGAGGAAGAGTTGCTCGACGCATCCGACGACAGCGCCGAAAGCGAAGCCGAAGCGGAAGCCGAAGCCGACGGCGGCAATCCCAACGACAACCCCAGCGCAGACGAATCCGCGGCGACCGGCGACGGCAACGACGCCGCGAACAACGCCGACCGCGACCAACACATCACGGAGCCGGGACGATGAGCGGCAACCCAACGCGCGAGCGCTACGCGGTCATCGGCAACCCCGTCGGGCATAGCAAGTCGCCGTTCATCCACGGCCGCTTCGCCGCGCAAACCGGCGAGCCGGTCGAGTACGGTCATCTGCTCGCGCCGCTCGACGCGTTCGTGCCGCACGTGCGCGCGTTCATCGAAGCGGGCGGACGCGGCCTGAACGTGACGGTGCCGTTCAAGCTCGACGCGCATGCATTCGCGAACACGCTGTCGCCGCGCGCGGCGGCGGCCGGCGCGGTGAACACGCTGCGGGTCGACGCCGACGGCATCTACGGCGACAACACTGATGGCTTCGGCCTCGTGCGCGACATCGAGGTGAATCTGGGCGTGTCGCTGAAGGGCGCGCGCATCCTGCTGCTCGGCGCGGGCGGTGCCGCGCGCGGTGTCGTGCTGCCGATGCTCGAGCGCGCACCGCATACGCTGACGATCGTCAATCGCACGGCGCAGAAGGCCGAAGCGCTGGTCGACCAGTTCGCGCAGGCTGCCAGCGGCGCGCACTGCCGTCTGACTGGCGGCAGCGCCCGCGCGATCGAAGCGGGCCAGTACGACGTGATCGTCAACGCGACCGCGGGCAGCCTCGATGCGTCGCTGCCCGAGTGCGACGATCGCGCATTCGGCAACGGCACGCTCGCCTACGACATGATGTACGGCGCGCATCCGACCATCTTCATGCAGCACGCGGCGAAACTCGGCGCGCGCGGCGCCGACGGACTCGGCATGCTGGTCGAGCAGGCCGCCGAATCGTTCCATGTGTGGCGCGGCGTGCGTCCGGACAGTGCGCCGGTGCTCGCCGAATTGCGCGCGCTGCTGACGGCGCCGTCGCCCGCGTAACGTCGGCGCGCGGATAGCACGCACCATGACAGCGACGCGGCGCGCCAGCGGTTCGCGCGGCCAGTCCGGCCCGCTGCGCTGGCTCGCCTGGTTGACCGCGGTCGTGGCCATCGCCTGGCTCGCGACGCAGGCGTACTACTTCGCGCAGATCGCAATCTGGAACGTCGTCAATCCGCGCTCGACCGCGTTCATGCGCTCGGACGCATGGCGTCTGTCGCAGGACCGGCCGGATCTGTCGGTGCAGCGAACGTGGGTGCCGTACGATCAGATTTCGCGCAACCTGAAGCGCGCGATCATCGCGTCCGAAGACGCGAACTTCGTCAACAACAAAGGCTACGAAACCGACGCGATCCTGCAGGCGTGGGAGCGCAACAAGGCGCAAGGCCGGATCGTGCGCGGCGGCTCGACGATCTCGCAGCAGCTTGCGCGCAACCTGTTTCTGTCCCGCGAGAAAAGCTATATCCGCAAGGGCCAGGAGCTGATCATCACGTGGATGCTCGAAACGCTGATGGACAAGCAGCGCATCTTCGAGATCTATCTGAACTCGGTCGAATGGGGCAGCGGCGTGTACGGCGCCGAGGCGGCCGCGCAGTACTACTTCAAGACCTCGGCGAGCAAGCTCACGGCCGCGCAGTCGGCGCGGCTCGCGGTGATGCTGCCACGCCCCAGGTATTTCGATGAACACAGGAATTCGGCGTATCTCACGCAACGCGCGCGCGTGATTGCGCGGCGGATGGGCGCGGCTGAATTGCCGGATTGAAAGAGCCCTCGATCTCGTTGTCCTGCTTCGAAGCCCGCCTCGCGCGGGCTTTTTTGCGTTAGCAGACCGCGATCGCGACAGTTCGCTAAACACTCGATCGCCCACTAAAATCTCACTATATGGACTCAACATTCACATATTGGTGATTCTCAAAAGTCGCCCTACAATCCAAGCCAACATGCATCGCGAGTCGGCGCCCCAGCGCGCCGAAACAGCGAACAGCGACAGAAAAAAACCGGAGACGAGACCGACCATGTCTGGCAGCCAACCACAGCAGCCGCGCGAGCGCGGCGCCGCACCCGTTCCCGCCCTGTTCTCCGGCCCCGCGCGCTAAGCGCAGAAACCATCCGAAAGCGAATCGCCATGAACAAAGCGATGCCCACTCCCGCCGCCAGCGCGACCGAGGCCGCGCAGGGCTCGAACGGCGGGCCGAACAGCGCCGCGAATCCGGCGCTGAATTCCGCGCCGCGCGAGGCTTCAGCCGTCACCGCCAATGTCGCCGCCAGTGCGTCCGTTACCGCGAGGGCGTCGCGCCCGGTGGCGCGCGCGGCGACCGTCGACGGTCTCGGGCTGCCGGTCACGCTGCTGGAAATCACGCCGCAGCAGGCCGGCACGCAGACACTGTTGCGCGGCCTTGCGATTCTCGAGGCGGCCGCGGCCGGGGTGCGCGATCTGCGCAGCTTCGGCGCCGCGCTCGGCACGACCCGCAGCACCACGCACCGGCTCGTCAGCAGCCTCGTGCAGGCGCGCTATCTGCGCCAGGTGCAGGGCGGCTATCTGCTCGGGCCGAAGCTGATCGAGCTCGGCACGATCGCGCTCGAACAGATGCCGCTGACGGCCGTCGCGCGTCAGCACCTCGAGTCGCTGGCCGAGCAGACGCTCGACACGATCCACCTCGGCGTGCGCGACGGCGACGACGTGCTGTACATCGACAAGATCCCCGGCACGCGCGGCCTCGAAATGCGCTCGCGCGTCGGCCATCGGATGCCGCTCGCGTCGACCGGCATCGGCAAGGCGATGATGCTCGACCTCGCGCCGGACGCATGGCAGTCGCTGTTCGACGCGTCGCGCCGCGCGCTCGCAGGCGTCAGCTTCAAGCCGGACAACCGCCCCGATGCGCCGACCTTCCTGCAGCGCATGACGAACTACGCGGCCGGCGGCTACACGTTCGATCTCGAAGAGAACGAAGCGGCGATCCGTTGCGTCGCGGCGCCGGTGCGCGATGCGTCGGGCGCGATCGTCGCGGCGTTGTCGGTGGCCAGCACGATTCCCTATATGCCGCTCGAACGGATGGACGAACTGATTCCGGTCGTGCAGCGCGAGGCGCGCGCGATATCGGAAGAACTCGGTTGGCGCGCACCGCGACCGGCCACGCGCAGGATCAAGCGATGAAACAAGCGGGCACCGCCACGCTGGCGAACCACCGGGCGGCCGCCGCGCCCGACACGGGCGTGAAGCCGGAGGCGACCGCCGCTGCCGATACCGCCGCCGTCGATTTCACGCACGCCGCGCTGATCGCGCTCGACTGGGGCACGACGTCGCTGCGCGCCTATCTGTTCGACGCGCACGGTCGCGTGCTGGCGACGCGCGCATCGACGGCCGGCATCATGAATCTGCCGCGTAGCGCGGCCGAGGGCGGCTTCGACGCCGCGTTCGACGACGCCTGCGGCGCATGGCTCGACCACGCGCGCGGCGTGCCGGTGATCGCGGCGGGGATGGTCGGCAGCGCGCAGGGCTGGCTCGAAGCGCCGTATGTCGAGACACCCGCGAACGCCGATGCGTTGGTGGCCGGTATCGTCCGCGTGCAGACCGCGCGCGGCGCGACGCTGCATATCGTGCCGGGCGTGCTGCAACGCGGTGAATTGCCGAACGTGATGCGCGGCGAGGAGACGCAAATTTTCGGCGCGCTCAGCGCGGACGCGGACGGCGCGCACGACGCGAACTCGGTCGACAGCAACGCCCGCTCGCTGATCGGCCTGCCCGGCACGCACGCGAAATGGGCGGTCGTGCAGGCGGAGCGCATCGAGCGTTTTCATACGTTCATGACCGGCGAGGTGTTCGCCGCGCTGCGCGAGCACACGATTCTCGGCCGCACGATGGTCACGCCCGATCGCCCGGATACCGAAGCATTTCTGCGCGGCGTGAACATCGCGCGCGAGAAGGGCCAGGCAGGCGTGCTCGCGACCGTGTTCAGCACGCGCACGCTCGGCTTGACCGGCGCGCTGTCGAGCGAGGCACAGCCGGACTATCTGTCGGGCCTGCTGATCGGGCACGAACTCGCCGGCCTCGAAGCGGTACTCGCGCAGCAAGGCAGCTCGCTCGCGCAGCAGAGTCTGCGGCTGATCGGCAACGACGCGCTGTGCGAGCGCTACCGCCTCGCGCTCGCGCAATTCGGCTGTCTGCGGGCGGAGCCGGTCAGGCATGCAACCGAACGCGGCCTGTGGCGCGTCGCCGTCGAAGCGGGGCTCGTCCGGCCGTCCGCCCAGGCGGCGCGCGCAGGCTGACCGGCGGCAGAGCCCTTTACGACGCTCACGAAACAAGGAACCGACATGCAACCACACATCAATCTGCCCGCACCGTACATGCCGCACGCGGGTCTGATCGCCGCGTTCGAAGCCTGTCCGCTGATCGCGATCCTGCGCGGCGTCACGCCCGCCGACGCGGCCGATCACGGTCAGGCCCTGTACGAAGCCGGTTTTCGCATCGTCGAAGTACCGCTCAATTCGCCGCAGCCGTTCGACAGCATCTCGGCGATCCGCAAGGTGCTGCCGGCCGACGTGATCGTCGGCGCGGGCACGGTGCTGCATCCGCTGTTCGTGGACGACGTGAAGGCCGCGGGCGGCGAACTCATCGTGATGCCGCACAGCGATCCGGAAGTCGTGATCGCCGCGAAGGCGCGGGGCCTCGCCTGCGCGCCCGGCGTCGCGACGCCGACCGAGGCGTTCATCGCGCTGAAGAACGGCGCGGACGTGCTGAAGATGTTCCCCGCCGAGCAGCTCGGCTGCCAGGTCGTCAAGGCATGGCGCGCGGTGATCGCCGCGCAGGTGCCGCTCGTGCCGGTCGGCGGCGTCACGCCGGACAACATGGGGCCGTTCCTGAGCGCCGGCGCGAACGGTTTCGGCCTCGGCTCCGCGCTGTACAAGCCGGGCCAGAGCGCGGCGGTGACCGCGTCGCATGCGAAGGCGTTCATCAACGGTCTGCGGATCGCCCGCGCGGGCGCGAAGAAATGAACCGGCTCGCCGGCAAAGCCGCTCTCGTGACGGGCGCCGGGCGTGGCATCGGCGCGGCGATCGCGCTGGCGTTCGCGCGCGAGGGCGCGGCGGTCGTGCTGGCGGAACTCGACTTCGACACGGCGCAGCGCACGGCCGCGCAGATCGAGGCGGAAGTTGGCACCGGCGCCGGCGCGCGCGTGCTCGCGGTGCAGACCGACGTGACGCAACCGGCGTCGGTGCGGCACGCGGTCAGCGAAGGCGAACGCGCGTTCGGCGCGCTCGACATCCTCGTCAACAACGCGGGTATCAACGTGTTCTGCGATCCGCTGACGATGACCGACGCCGACTGGCGGCGCTGCTTCGCGGTCGATCTCGACGGCGTGTGGAACGGCTGTCGCGCGGTGCTGCCGGGCATGGTCGAGCGTGGCGCGGGCAGCATCGTGAACATCGCGTCGACGCACGCGTTCAAGATCATTCCGGGCTGCTTTCCGTACCCGGTCGCGAAGCACGGCGTGATTGGCCTCACGCGCGCGCTCGGCATCGAGTACGCGCCGCGCAACGTGCGCGTGAACGCGATCGCGCCGGGCTACATCGAGACGCAGCTGACGCACGACTGGTGGAACGAGCAGTCCGATCCGGCCGCCGCGAAGCAGGCGACACTCGATCTGCAGCCGATGAAGCGCATCGGCCGTCCGGAAGAGGTGGCGATGACCGCGGTGTTCCTCGCGTCGGACGAAGCGCCGTTCATCAATGCGAGCTGCATCACCGTCGATGGCGGGCGCTCGGTGCTTTACCACGACTGAATTTGCGTCGCCAAAAGACGCACAGAACACCGGACGACGCGCTGGCCGCGTGTGTCAGACCGGTACAAGAAGACGCGGCCGATTACCTTCTCGTTATCAATTAGTCAGGAGACACGCATTATGAAACGTAGAATTTTCCTCACGCTGGCAGCGGCGGCGGCGGGTGTGCTCTTCAACGCACCGGTCGTACAGGCCGCCGATTCGGTCAAGATCGGCTTCCTCGTGAAGCAGCCGGAAGAACCGTGGTTCCAGGACGAATGGAAGTTCGCCGAGATGGCCGCCAAGCAGAAGGGCTTCACGCTCGTGAAGATCGGCGCGCCGTCGGGCGAGAAGGTGATGAGCGCGATCGATAACCTCGCCGCCCAGAAGGCACAGGGCTTCGTGATCTGCACACCCGACGTCAAGCTCGGGCCGGGCATCGTCGCGAAGGCGAAGGCGGACGGCCTGAAGATGATGACGGTCGACGACCGCCTCGTCGACGGCGCGGGCAAGCCGATCGAAGCGGTGCCGCACATGGGCATCTCGGCGTATAACATCGGCAAGCAGGTCGGCGACGGCATCGCGGCTGAAATCAAGAAGCGCGGCTGGGACATGAAGGACGTCGGCGCGATCGACGTGACCTACGAGCAGTTGCCGACCGCGCATGACCGCACCACCGGCGCGACCGACGCGCTGGTCGCCGCGGGCTTCCCGAAAGCGAACATCGTCACCGCGCCGCAGGCGAAGACCGACACGGAAAACGCGTTCAACGCCGCCAACATCGCGCTGACGAAGAACCCGCAGTTCAAGCACTGGGTCGCTTACGCGCTGAACGACGAAGGCGTGCTCGGCGCGGTGCGCGCGGCGGAAGGCCGTGGCTTCAAGGCCGACAACATGATCGGCATCGGCATCGGCGGTTCGGAGTCCGCGATGAACGAGTTCAAGAAGCCGCAGCCGACGGGCTTCTACGGCACCGTGATCATCAGCCCGAAGCGCCACGGCGAGGAAACCTCGGAACTGATGTACGCGTGGATCACGCAGGGCAAGGAGCCGCCGCTGCTGACGCTGACGACCGGCATGCTGGCGACGCGCGACAACGTCGGCGAAGTGCGCGAGAAGATGGGCCTCGCGTCGAAGTAATCGCAAGACTTGCGGTGGTATGAAGTACACCGCCGGCGCGTCGCTTTCCCTGCCTGGCGCAGGAGACGGCGCGCCGGCGGCGAGAGACGATCTGCGGTAGACAGACGGATCGCGCGCGATACGCGTACGGTCAACATGAAGCAGCAATATCTTGCATGGGACCGGAGTAAGCGCTAAAGCGCTAACTCCGGTCGACCGCGATGAAACTGCATGGGACCGGAGTAAGCGCTAAAGCGCTAACTCCGGTCGACAAGGAGGCGAAGTGTCAGCGACGCTACGTTTTGACAATATCGGCAAGGTTTTTCCAGGCGTGCGTGCGCTCGACGGTGTGTCCTTCGACGTCAACGTCGGCCAGGTGCACGGCCTGATGGGCGAAAACGGCGCCGGGAAATCGACGCTGCTGAAAATTCTCGGCGGCGAGTATCAGCCCGATTCGGGCCGCATGATGATCGACGGCAACGAGGTGCGCTTTCCGAGCGCGGCCGCGTCGATCGGTGCCGGCATCGCGGTAATTCACCAGGAACTGCAGTACGTGCCCGACCTCACGGTCGCGGAAAATCTGCTGCTCGGCCAGTTGCCCAATGCGCTCGGCTGGGTCAACAAGCGCGAGGCGAAGCGCTTCGTGCGCGAGCGACTCGAAGCGATGGGCGTCGCGCTCGATCCGAACGCGAAGCTGCGCAAGCTGTCGATCGCGCAGCGGCAGATGGTCGAAATCTGCAAGGCGCTGATGCGCAACGCGCGCGTGATCGCGCTCGACGAGCCGACCAGCTCGCTGTCGCACCGCGAGACCGAGGTGCTGTTCAAGCTGGTGCGCGATTTGCGCGCCGACAACCGCGCGATGATCTACATCTCGCATCGGATGGACGAGATCTACGAGCTGTGCGACGCGTGCACGATCTTCCGCGACGGCCGTAAGGTCGCGTCGCATCCCACGCTAGAAGGCGTGTCGCGCGACACGATCGTCAGCGAGATGGTCGGGCGCGAAATTTCGGACATCTATAGCTATTCGGCGCGGCCGCTCGGTGAAGTGCGCTTCGCGGCGAAGGCGATCGAAGGTCATCCGCTCGCGCAGCCGGCGAGCTTCGAGGTGCGGCGCGGCGAGATCGTCGGCTTCTTCGGACTCGTCGGCGCGGGCCGCAGCGAACTGATGCATCTGGTGTACGGCGCCGAGCATCGCAAGGGCGGCGAACTCATACTCGACGGCAAGCCGATCAAGGTGCGCAGCGCGGGCGAGGCGATCAAACACGGCATCGTGCTGTGCCCCGAGGATCGCAAGGAAGAGGGCATCGTCGCGATGGCGAGCGTCGCGGAGAACATCAACATCAGCTGCCGCCGTCACTATCTGCGCGCGGGCGTGTTTCTCGATCGCAAGAAGGAGGCGCAGACGGCCGACCGTTTCATCAAGCTGCTGAAGATCAAGACGCCGCATCGGCGGCAGAAGATCCGCTTCCTGTCGGGCGGCAACCAGCAGAAGGCGATTCTGTCGCGCTGGCTCGCCGAGCCCGATCTGAAAGTCGTGATTCTCGACGAACCGACACGCGGCATCGACGTCGGCGCGAAACACGAGATCTATAACGTGATCTATCAGCTCGCGGAGCGCGGCTGCGCGATCGTGATGATTTCGTCGGAATTGCCGGAAGTGCTCGGCGTGTCCGACCGGATCGTCGTGATGCGCCAGGGCCGCATTTCCGGCGAGCTCGCGCGCCAGGACGCGACCGAGCAGTCGGTGCTGAGCCTCGCGCTGCCGCAAAGCTCGACCGCGCTGCCTGAAAACGCGAACGCCAACGCCGCCAACCAGAGCGCGTCGCGCGCGGCCTGAACCTTATCCGGACGCGAGTCCGCAACCCGTGGGGAACGGGGAGGAGTATTGAACATGCAAGCCAGAGAAAACCTCGCGCAGCAGACCGCCAAGAGCGCGGCCGACGCGCTGATTCCGCAGACCGGCGACAAGGCCAAATGGTGGCAGCAGATCACCGAATACAGCCTGATCGTGATCTTCATCCTGATGTTCGTCACGATGTCGTTGACCGTCGATCATTTCTTCTCGATCGAGAACATGCTCGGCCTCGCGCTGTCGATCTCGCAGATCGGCATGGTCGCGTGCACGATGATGTTCTGCCTCGCGTCGCGCGACTTCGACCTGTCGGTCGGCTCGACCGTCGCGTTCGCCGGCGTGCTGTGCGCGATGGTGCTCAACGCGACCAACAGCACGGTCATCGCGATCATCGCGGCGGTCGCGGCGGGCGCGGTGATCGGCTTCGTCAACGGCGCGGTGATCGCTTATCTGCGCATCAACGCGCTGATCACGACGCTCGCGACGATGGAAATCGTCCGCGGCCTCGGCTTCATCGTGTCGCATGGGCAGGCGGTCGGCGTGTCGTCGGATACGTTCATCGCGCTCGGCGGCCTGACGTTCTTCGGCGTGTCGCTGCCGATCTGGGTCACACTGATCTGCTTCATCGTGTTCGGCGTGATGCTGAACCAGACCGTGTACGGCCGCAATACGCTGGCGATCGGCGGTAATCCGGAAGCGTCGCGGCTCGCCGGTATCAACGTGGAGCGCACGCGCGTCTACATCTTTCTGATCCAGGGCGCCGTCACCGCGCTTGCCGGCGTGATTCTCGCGTCGCGTATCACGTCGGGTCAGCCGAACGCCGCCGAAGGCTTCGAGCTGAACGTGATCTCCGCGTGCGTGCTCGGCGGCGTGTCGCTGTTGGGCGGCCGCGCGACGATCTCCGGCGTCGTGATCGGCGTGCTGATCATGGGTACGGTCGAGAACGTGATGAACCTGCTGAACATCGACGCGTTCTATCAGTACCTGGTGCGCGGCGCGATCCTGCTCGCGGCCGTGTTGCTCGACCAGTTGAAGAACCGCGGCTCGCGCGATTGAGTCGCTTTCACCCCATCCCAAGCTCATAAAGGAATCGAACGATGTCGTCTCCGGCCAATGCAAACGCCAGCCTCGCTGACACCGCGTACGCGCGCTATCCGAGCCTCGTCGACCGTACGGTGCTGATCACGGGCGGCGCGACCGGCATCGGCGCATCGTTCGTCGAGCACTTCGCGGCGCAGGGCGCGCGCGTCGCGTTCTTCGATATCGACGCGAGCGCGGGCGAAGCGCTCGCCGACCAGCTCGGCGATTCGAAACACAAGCCGCTGTTTCTGGCCTGCGATCTGACCGATGTCGACGCGCTGCAAAAAGCGATCGCCGACGTGAAGGCCGCGCTGGGTCCGATCCAGGTGCTCATCAACAACGCTGCGAACGACAAGCGCCATCAGATCGGCGACGTGACGCGCGAGTCGTTCGACGCGGGCATCGCCGTGAACATCCGCCATCAGTTCTTCGCGGCGCAGGCCGTGATGGAGGACATGAAGGCCGCGCGTAGCGGCTCGATCATCAACCTCGGCTCGATCAGCTGGATGCTGAAGAACGGCGGCTATCCGGTGTACGTGATGTCGAAGTCGGCGGTGCAGGGTTTGACGCGCGGGCTCGCGCGCGACCTCGGCCACTTCAATATCCGCGTCAACACGCTGGTGCCGGGCTGGGTGATGACCGACAAGCAGCTGCGCCTGTGGCTCGACGACAACGGCCGCCGCCAGATCAAGGAAGGCCAGTGCATCGACGCCGAGCTGATGCCGGCCGACCTCGCGCGCATGGCGCTGTTCCTCGCCGCCGACGACAGCCGCATGATCACCGCGCAGGACATCGTCGTCGACGGAGGCTGGGCGTGAGCGCCAGCCCGCGCGTGCAGCGGGCCACGCTGCTGCTCGACGCGCAATGCGAGCTCGGCGAAGGCGCGACCTGGTGCGCGAGGAGCGCCCGCTTCTACTGGACCGACATCGAAGGCGCGCGGCTGTGGCGCTACGATCCGGCCGACGGCCGCAGCGATTCGTTCGACATGCCCGAGCGGCTCGCCACCTTCGCACTGTGCGAAAACCCGCGCTACGTGCTGCTCGGGCTCGCATCGCACCTCGCGTTTTTCGATCTGGAGAAGGGCAGCACACAGCGCATCGTCGACGTCGAGCCCGGCATGAATACACGGGTCAACGACGGCCGCTGCGATCGGCAAGGGCGTTTCGTGTTCGGCACCAAGGACGAAAGCGGACAACGGCTGACGGTCGCCGGCTTTTACCGGTTGAATCACGATCTGTCGCTCGAACGTTTACCGTTGCCAGCGCCGGCGATTTCGAACAGCATCGCATTCAGTCCCGACGGCGCGACGATGTACTACTGCGATTCGCCGACGCGTGAAATCCGCGCGTGCGACTATCGCGCGGACGGCGGCATCGCGAACGATCGCCTGTTCACTCGCCTGACCGATGCGAACGGCATCCCCGACGGCTCGACCGTCGACAGCGACGGCGGCCTGTGGAACGCGCAATGGGGCGGCGCGCGCGTGGTGCGTTACGGCCCCGATGGCGTGGAAACCGAGCGCATCGACGTGCCGACCACGCAGCCGAGCTGCGTCGCGATCGGCGGTGCCGCGCTCGGCCAGGCCACGGGCAGCGCCCAGGGCGAGACGGCGCTCGACACGCTGTACATCACGAGCGCCTACGCCGAGCTCGATGCGACGGCGCGCGCGGCCGACACGCTCGCGGGCGACCTGTTCGTCGCGACGCTCGCGCAGCGCGGTGTTGCGGAGCCGCTGTTCCAGGGCGCGCCTATCTAGCGCAGAATGACGCAGCCCCGGCCGCACGCCGGGGCCGCGATCCTGAAGGTGAAGCAGAAGTCGATGTGGCAGTTTCGGTGCGCGAGCAATACGCCCGCGACCGGCCGGCAACGAATCGGCAGCATGCAGTTCGGACTCGAGGCGAATTGGTCACAAAAAGTCGCCCGCCACTCCCGTCAACCCTGACGGCAACGTCCCACGCCTCTCGATGGAGCCAGATATGACTGTTGCGAATCTCGTTTCAGCCTCATCCCCAACCTCTCAAACGCGACGCTCGCGACTCGCCGCGGCCGCCAATCCCGTGCTGGCGGGCCCGAGCACGTCGGCGGTGGCCCTCGGCGAAGGTAGCGCCGGCGATGTCGCGTGCATCACGCTCGCCAACTCGCAATTGCGTCTCGATGTCGCGCCGACGATCGGCGGCGGCGTGACCCGCTTCGACTGGCGCGACGACGGCGCGCTGACGCCGATCTTCCGGCGCTGCAGTCACGTCGGTGGCGATACGCAACCGAACCAGCTGGCCTGCTATCCGCTCTTGCCATACTCGAACCGCATCGGCGGCGGCCATTTCAGCGTGGCCGGGCGGCGCGTCGAGGTGCCGCGCAACCGCGCCGACGAGCCGCTGCCGATTCACGGCGACGGCTGGCTCGCGCAATGGCAGGTGCTCGACGCGGGCCGCGAGCACGTGCGTCTCGCGCTCGACCGCAGCGACGGCAAGCCGTACGCGTTCCGCGCGACACAAACCTATACGCTGGACGGCCCAACGCTGGTCGTTTCGCTCGACATCGAAAACGCTGGCCGCGAGACGCTGCCGTTCGGGCTCGGCGTGCATCCGTTCTTCGTGCGCGACGCGGACACCGAACTGTCGGCGGCAGCCGGCGGCCTGTGGCTCTCGGGCGACGACTGGCTGCCGGTGCGCCACGTGCCGGCGCCCCCCGCGTGGCAGTTCGGCGTCGCGTATCCGCTGCCGGAGACGATCGTCAATCACGCGTTCACCGGCTGGAGCGGCCAGGCGGCAGTGGTATGGCCGAAGCGCCGTCTGTCGCTGAACATCGCCGCCGACACCGACTATTACGTGCTGTACACGCCGCCCGGCGAAGACTTCTTCTGCTTCGAACCGGTCGATCATCCGATCAATGCAATGAACCTGGCGGGCGGCGCGAGCGAGAACGGCATGACGCTGCTCAAGCGCGGCGAGCGGTTGACGCGCACGTTCCGCTTCACGGTCGAGCGGACTGGACTGCGCTCGATGCCGGGCGGGCGCGGCGCGCGGCGCAGGCAGTAGCCGCAGTCGTAGCCGCCGGGCCGCCGGCCGGACGAACGTCCGAACGGGCGGCCTGGCGCTGCTATCGCCTATGAGGCGCGGGCCGCGCGGTGACCGCCATCGACGGACGGCGTTCGTGGGACAGGTAAAATACGCGCCTCCTCCGATTACCGGCTCGCCGCGAGACTCACCATGTCCAATTTCATCCAGACACTCAACGACGCCTGGCAGCGCACGAACTCGCTGCTGTGCGTTGGCCTCGATCCCGAGCCCAGCAAATTTCCCGGCGCGCTCGCGGGCCGCGCCGACGCGATCTTCGAGTTCTGCCGCACGATCGTCGATGCAACCGCGCCGTACGCGTCGTCGTTCAAGCCGCAGATCGCCTACTTCGCCGCGCATCGCGCAGAAGAGCAGCTCGAGCAGCTGATCGCCCACATTCACGCGAACCATCCGGGCCTGCCGGTGATTCTCGACGCCAAGCGCGGCGATATCGGCAGCACGGCCGAGCAATACGCACGCGAGGCCTTCGAGCGCTACCAGGCCGACGCGGTGACGGTCAATCCGTACATGGGTTTCGATTCGATCGAGCCGTATCTCGAGCACGCAGGCAAGGGCGTGATCGTGCTGTGTCGCACGTCGAACGCGGGTGGCTCGGATCTGCAGTTTCTCGAGACAAGCGGTCGGCCGTTGTATCAGGTCGTCGCGCAACTGGCCGCGCAGAAGTGGAATGCGAGCGGCCAGCTTGGGCTCGTGGTCGGCGCGACGTTTCCGAAGGAAATCGAAGTGGTGCGGGGGATCGTCGGCGACATGCCGCTGCTGATTCCGGGCATCGGCGCGCAAGGCGGCGACGTGCAGGCCACCGTGAGCGCCGGACGCACCGCGAACGGCACCGGCATGCTGATCAACTCTTCGCGCGCGATCATCTACGCGGGCAAGGGCGACGATTTCGCGCAAGCGGCCGCGCAGGCGGCGAAGGACACCCGCGACCGGATCAACGCGTTTCGTTGAACCGGTCGGGCGATCCCGCGGCGGGCGATCCCGCGGCGGGCGGTCCCGCGACGGCCGGCGCGGCGCGTCAGCGCGCCGGTGCGAGCCGCCCGATCAACCCCGCATGCCGCGGATGCCGCGTCTTCAGCGCGTCCACCTCCGCGAGTTCGAACTCGCTGAATTCGAAACCCGGCGCGACCGTGCAGCCGACCAGCGCGAACGATGCCGGATCGGCACACTCGGCCGCGAACCACAAGCCGGCCGGCACGACGGCCTGACAGACCGTATCGGGATGCGTGAGCGGATTGCCGAGCCGGTGCGTGACGAGCGCACCGCCGGCATCGCTTTCATCGAGCACGTGGACCAGCAGCGGCTCGCCGGCATAGAAATGCCAGACTTCATCGGAACGGATCCGATGCCACGCCGAATGCGCGCCGTCGCACAACAAGTAATGGATCGCAGTCGACGCCGCACGGGTGTTCCCAACCTCGTTCGGTTCGCCGGCGCGCAGCACACGCGCGGTCGACCGGTAGGTCTCCGCAAAAAAGCCGCCTTCAGGATGGGGCTTCAGATCGAAGCGGCGGATCAGTTCGTCTGCGATCGCGCGCGAATCCGGCATTGTCCGCCTCCTCAGTGATAGTTAGCCGCCGCTCAATGCTCGCGTTCGTCGAGTAGCGCCAGCAGGCCGCGCAGCGCGTGCGCCGCGGCCTGCACGCGGATCTGGTCGCGGTCGCCCTTGAAAATCTTCGTTTCCACCGACGTGTGCAGCCGGTTGCTCCAACTGAACGACACCATGCCGACAGGCTTGGTTTCCGTGCCGCCGCCGGGGCCGGCGACGCCGGTGATCGACAGCGACACTTGCGCTCGGCTGTTGCGCAGCGCGCCTTCGGCCATCGCTCGTGCGACCGGCTCGCTGACCGCGCCGTGCTTTTCGATCAGGTCGGCCGGCACACCGATCATTTCGCTTTTCGCCTGGTTCGAATACGTGACGAAGCCGCGTTCGAACCAGCCGCTGCTGCCGGAGATGTCGGTGATCGCGGTCGCGACCATGCCGCCCGTGCAGGACTCGGCGGTCACGAGCATCAGGCGCTCGTCGCGCAGACGGTTGCTCACGCGGATCGCAAGCTGGTGAACGACGGAATCGGTAGGCATGGCGTCAGTCAATCCGGAAAACGAAGCCGGCCGGGCGGCGCGGCGAACGGCAGGGGGGCGGCGGCCAAAAGAGTCGGACGGTACTCGAACGGTAAACAGGCAGCGCTCAAACCGACATCCGCCACAGCGCAATCACGAGCAACGTAAAAAATGCGGCGATCAGGTCATCGAACATGATGCCAAAGCCACCTTTCAGCCGGCGGTCGAAGTAGCCGATCGGCGGCGGCTTCACCATGTCGAAGAAGCGGAAGATCAGGAACGCCCACACCTGGCCGGTGAGCGTGGCAGGCGTGACCATCAGCAGCACGAGCCAGAACGCGACGATTTCGTCCCACACGACCGCCGACGGATCCTCGACGCCGAGCCGCTTCGCGGTAAAGCCGCACAACGCGATGCCGCCGAGAAAGCCGACGCCGATCAGCACGCCCCATTCAATAACTGTCAGATAACGACTCAGCACCGCGAACGAGGCCCACCCGAGCAGCGTGCCCATCGTGCCCGGTGCGACGGGTGACAGCCCGCTGCCGAAGCCGAGCGACAGAAGGTGGACTGGATGCGACAGCATGAAGCGCGCGGTCGCGCGGCGCGGCTGAGCGGGCTTCGGCGCGCGCGGTCCAGGCGCCTGAGGCGGCTCGCCGCCGAGGAAGTCGTCGGCGGGGCCGAGCGGGGGGTCATTCTGCATGAAAGTGATCGAAACCTTGCAAGGTCAGAGTGAGCGGCGCGCCGCTGGCGTTGCGCCACGCGATGGCCGGGCGGTCGGTGGCCGCCTCCAGTGCGCTTATTGTACCGATGCGGGTGACCGGCACGGCGGCCTTCTGCGCGGCGGCCTCGACCGCGGCGCGCGCGGCGGCGGGCGCGGTGAAGCACAGCTCGTAGTCGTCGCCGCCGGCGAGCGTGCAGCGCTGCTGGACGTCGGGCGGCAGACGGCGTAGCGCGGCCGAGCGCGGCACCGCATCGACGTCGACGCTCGCGCCCACCGACGAGCGTTCGAGGATGTGCCGCAGATCGCCGGCGAGTCCATCCGACAGGTCGAGCGCCGCGTGTGCGATGCCGCGCAGCGCGAGGCCGAGCGCGATGCGCGGCTCGGGGCGTTCGAGCGCCCGGCGGAACGTCGCGGCGTCATTCGGGGTGGCGGACCATTCGCCGCGCTGCGCGCCGAGGCCGGCGCGCGCGTCGCCGAGAGTGCCGGAGATCCAGATGTCGTCGCCGGGTTGCGCGGCATCGCGGCGCAAGGCTGTTCGTGGCGGCACGCTGCCGAATACCGTAATGCACAGATTGAGCGGCCCGCCTGTGGTATCGCCGCCGATCAGCTCGCAACCGTAGCGCTCGGCGAGCGCGAACAGGCCTTCGCTGAAACCGGAAAGCCAGGCTTCGTCGGCTTTCGGCAGCGAGAAGGCCAGCGTGAACGCCCGCGGCTGCGCGCCCATTGCGGCGAGGTCAGACAGATTGACGGCAAGCGCCTTGTGACCGAGCGCTTCGGGATCGATATCGGCGAAGAAATGACGGCCTTCGACCAGCATGTCCGTCGATATCGCCAGCATTTCGCCGGCAGGCGGCGCCAGCAACGCGCAATCGTCGCCGATGCCGAGCGTGCCGCCTTCGGCATTGGCGGGCCGCACGGCGGCGGCGCGGCGGGCAAAGAAGCGATCGATCAGCGAAAACTCGGAAAGCATGATGGCGGACGGTGAGCGGAGAACGATTGGAGAAATGGCGCGGATCAGGGTGATTGAGCGTGATGCCCCGTCGCAAGCGCCGGACCATCCGGACAACGGGCAACGCGCGCTTTCACGCTGTTTCAGTCGCGGCTGTTGTACCCGTATTGAAGGAATTGCGTAGGCAATTGGGGCTACAATGCCGTCGAACGTCTATTCTAATCTGCCCTCCGAAGCCCGCCTTATGTCGAATCCCGTCAATACCAAACTCCGCGAAGCAGCTCTCGATTACCACGAGTTCCCGACTCCCGGCAAAATCGCGATCGCCCCGACCAAGCAGATGATCAACCAGCGCGACCTCGCGCTGGCGTATTCGCCTGGCGTCGCGTTCGCGTGCGAGGAAATCGTCGAGAGCCCGCTGAACGCCGCGCGCTTCACCGCGCGCAGCAACCTCGTTGGCGTCGTCACGAACGGGACCGCGGTGCTGGGCCTCGGCAACATCGGGCCGCTCGCGTCGAAGCCGGTCATGGAAGGCAAGGCCGTCCTGTTCAAGAAGTTCGCCGGCATCGACGTGTTCGATATCGAGATCAACGAGACCGATCCGCACAAGCTGGTCGAGGTGATCGCCGCGCTCGAACCGACCTTCGGCGGCATCAACCTCGAAGACATCAAGGCGCCGGACTGCTTCATCGTCGAACGCGAATGCCGCAAGCGCATGAAGATTCCGGTCTTCCACGACGACCAGCACGGCACCGCGATCGTCGTCGCGGCGGCGGTCACCAACGGCCTGAAGGTCGTCGGTAAGGACATCAAGGAAGTCAAGCTGGTCGCGTCGGGCGCGGGCGCGGCGGCGCTCGCGTGTCTGGACCTGCTGGTCGACATCGGCCTGTCGCTCGAAAACATCACCGTGACCGACCTCGCGGGCGTCGTGTACAAGGGCCGCACCGAACTGATGGACCCGGACAAGGAGCGTTTCGCGCGTGAAACCGACGCGCGCTCGCTTGCCGAGGTGATCGAAGGCGCGGACGTGTTCCTCGGGTTGTCGGCCGGCGGCGTGCTCAAGCAGGACATGGTCAAGCAGATGGCCGCCAGGCCGCTGATCCTCGCGCTTGCGAACCCGACGCCGGAAATCCTGCCGGAACTCGCGCTCGAAGTGCGTCCGGACGCGGTGCTGTGCACGGGCCGCACCGACTACCCGAACCAGGTCAACAACGTGCTCGTGTTCCCGTTTCTGTTCCGCGGCGCGCTCGACGCCGGCGCGACGACGGTCACGCGCGAAATGGAAATCGCCGCCGTCAACGCGATCGCGGAGCTGGCGCGCCAGGAGCAGAGCGACATCGTCGCGACCGCGTACGGCATCCAGGACCTATCGTTCGGACCGGAATACCTGATTCCGAAACCCTTCGATCCGCGTCTGATCGTGAAGGTCGCGCCCGCGGTGGCGAAGGCCGCGATGGAATGCGGTGTTGCCGAGCGTCCAATCGAGGACATGGACGCATACGCGCAGCATCTGCAGCAGTTCGTTTATCACAGCGGCACGACGATGAAGCCGATCTTCCAGCTCGCGCGCAGCGTCGAGCCGGAGAAGAAGCGCATCGTGTTCGCGGAAGGCGAAGAAGAGCGTGTGCTGCGCGCGATGCAGATCATCGTCGACGAAAAGCTCGCCAAGCCGATCCTGATCGGCCGGCCGGCCGTGATCGAGCAGCGGATCGCGCGTTATGGCCTGCGGCTCGTCGCGGGGCAGGACTACACGGTCGTCAACACCGATCATGACGAACGTTACCGCGAGTTCTGGCAGGAATACGCGAAGATGATGTCGCGCAAGGGCATCACCACGCAGATGGCCAAGCTCGAGATGCGCCGCCGCACCACGCTGATTGGCTCGATGATGGTCAAGAAGGGCGAGGCGGACGGCATGATCTGCGGTACGGTCAGCACCACACACCGCCACCTGCACTTCATCGATCAGGTGATCGGCAAGAAGCCCGGCGCGAAAGTCTATGCGGCGATGAACGCGCTGGTGCTGCCGAATCGGCAGATTTTCCTCGTCGATACGCACGTGAACGTCGATCCGACACCGGCCGAGCTGGCTGAGATCACGATCATGGCAGCCGAGGAAGTGCGCCGTTTCGGCATCGAGCCGAAGGTTGCACTCGTGTCGCACTCGAACTTCGGTTCGAGCAACGCGCCGACGGCGCAGAAGATGCGCGATACGCTCGAGATCCTGCGCGAACGCGTGCCGCAGCTGCAAGTTGACGGCGAAATGCACGGCGACGTCGCGCTCGACGCCAACCTGCGCCGCGAGGTATTGCCCGATTCGACGCTCGAAGGCGACGCGAACCTGCTGGTGCTGCCGAACATCGACGCGGCCAACATCTCGTACAACCTGCTGAAGACGGCGGCCGGCAACAACATTGCGATTGGCCCAATTCTGCTCGGCGCGGCCAAGCCGGTGCACGTGCTGACGCCATCGGCGACGGTGCGCCGGATCGTCAACATGGCGGCGCTGCTGGTCGCGGACGTCAGCGCAACCCGCTAACTGCGCATCGTGATCGGGCCGCGACGGGCCCGGCGCCGGTTTTCCCACCGGCGTACCTGAAAAAAAAGGCGTGCCCGCAATGGGCACGCCCTCAGGGCAAGCTGGGGATCGCCACCCCGAAAATGGCAATGACACGGCCTTTCGGCTCAGTGGTTTCAGGCTCTAACAACCGCAATCGAGCGCCTCTGCCAGCGGCCGCTTGCACCGCCCGCACTGCATTCGATCACGATTGAGCTCAGTTTAGCCTGATTGAGCTAAACATTCTGTCAAAAGTCGTCAAAGTCCCCGCCACCGGCTTTTCCGCGGGGTGAGGCGGGGTGCCATCGGCCGTCGAACGTTGATTCCAAAGGCTATTAGCGATACCCTTACGACTTTCATGGTCGTCAAACTCGTGATCTGACAGCGGGGAAACCTGATACATGGCACGCAACTGGTTGCGCATGAAAGGCGTGCTGATCGGTGCCGCCGCACTCTGCGCGTTGTCCAGTTCCGCGCCCGAAGCGCTGGCGCGAGATTACTCGGCGCCAACTGGGGTGGAAGCGCAGGTGGGCACCATCGCGCTGGCGCAATTGCCGCGCGAGGCGGTCGATACGTTGAACCTCATTGCCGCCGGCGGGCCTTACCCGTATCAGAAGGACGGCATCGTATTCGGCAACTACGAACGGGTGCTGCCCGCCCACCGGCGCGGCTATTACCACGAATACACCGTCCCCACGCCTCACGCGCGTAATCGCGGGGCGCGCCGCATCGTCTGCGGAGGTCCGCTACAGCGGACCGACAATTGTTATTACTCGGACGACCATTACACCAGTTTTAACCATATTGTTGAATGACATTGGGATGAACGGCATGAGCGACAACATCTACGCGCACGATTCCGGAGTCGCGACGGATCTTTTCGCGGCCGGCGACGGCAATTTGTTCCAACGCGTCATGAAGATGCGCGCCGACGAGCAGGGTCGCGACAATCAAAGCGAGGCTGCCACGGTGGTTTCATCGAACGAGGAGCCCATGAGCCTTTTCAGGACGGTGCGGCCGAACATCGTGCAGTCGATCCGCGCGTTCCGCGTGCAGGATCTCGCCGACGAGGCCAACCTGCTCGGCCAGCACTTTCTGTATGCGTACTGCGCGAACGCCGCCTCGAAGCAGGAAGTGCTCGAGACGATCGCGACGTCGTTCCTGTTTCCCAAGCATTTCGGCAAGAACTACGACGCGCTCTACGACTGCCTGACCGACCTCGTGCACAAGGCCGGCGCGCAGCCCGGCTTCGTGATCGTGCTCGAACACCTGCCGATCGCGCAGAAATTCGACAAGGAAGGGCGCGAGACGCTGCTCGACGTGTTCCGTGAAGCGGCCGAATTCTGGGCCGAGCGCAAGGTCGCGTTCCGGGTGTTCTACTCGTTCGCTTGAAGTTCGCCGGATTTTCGTCTGTTCAGGCGTAGCTGCTTGAGTCTGACAGTGAACGTCGCGGTATAAACGGCAAAGGCCCGCTAATTGGCGGGCCTTTGCTTTTGTCGCGCTGCTTGGGCAAGCTCCCGCTCACCAGCCGCCCCAGCGCGCCGCGAGCCCCGCCAACACTGCGATTCCGGCGGTCTCTGTGCGCAGCACACGCGGTCCCAAGCCAATCGCGGTAAAGCCCTGTTCGCCGGCGGCGACTTCCTCGTCGGCGCAAAGGCCGCCTTCGGGGCCGATCAGCAGCGTCACGCCACCAGGCGGCGGCGCGTCAGGCAGCGCCGCAAAGCCGATGCTCGCGCGCGGCGATAACAGCAGGCGCAGCTCGTCAGGCGCCGGCTCGCGCGACAGCGTATCGAGCCACGCGCCAATCTCGCACACCGGCATCACGTCCGGAACCCGATTACGTCCGCACTGCTCGCACGACGCCCGCACCACACCCTGCCAGTGCTGCTGCCGCCGCTGCGCGCGCTCGCCGGTAAGCCGCACGACGCTGCGCGCGGTCGCGAGCGGCACGAAGCCCGAGGCGCCGAGTTCGACCGCCTTCTCGATCAGCCAGTCCATCTTGTCGCCGCCTGCGATGCCTTGGGCGAGCGTCAGCCGATACGGCGGCTCGACCTCGATCGCGCGAAATTCGCCGATTTTCACGCGAGCCGCACGACGCTCGACCTCGACGAGTTCGGCACCGTATTCGCCGCCCTGGCCGTTGAACAACGCCAGGGAATCGCCTGGCTGCAGACGCAGCACGGCCAGGTGGCGCACGACGTCGTCGGGCAGTGCGATCACGTCGTCGGCGTAAAGCGGGATATCAACAAAAAAACGGGGCATCGACGGGAGACTCTTGAATTCAGGACAGGTGGCGGGCGAGTGCCCAGCGATAGCCGTCGATATCCTCGACCTGCGCGAAGCGGTCGCCCCAGAACTGGTCCTGTGGCTCGCTCAGCGACTTCGCGCCGGCCGCGAGCGCGCGAGCATACACGGCGTCGACGTCCTCGACATAGACATAGAACGATTGCGGCGCGATCGTGCCCGCGCTTTTCGGCGTCTTCGCGGTCGAGCCGAACGCGCCTTCAGGCGCGAACATCACGATCAGCTGGCCTTGATAGGTCATCTCGACGTGCATGACGACGCCCTCGTCCTGCACGCTGTCGCGCACGTCGAAACCGAACGCCGCCGAGAAGAATGCCGTCGACGCGCGCGCGTCGCGCACCGTCAGATAGGGGGTGAGCCAGGGCACACCGGCGGGGTGGGGGGCGGTCATGGAGTTCTCCGGATCTTGTGAGGCGGCGAGGCCACGGTTGCGGGTTTCGGTCGGGCGCGGCACGCCGGCATCACACGAACCGATTCGCGCAAGGTGTCCGCGCTTCAAAAGGACGACTTCGTCAACGGGCTCAGTTTATCGCGCGCCGATCGCGCCGCCGAGAATAGCCCCGCGTGCAGGGCTGGTTCGTAATGACGCAGCGAATCGATGCCGCGCGCGGCGAGACGCTCGGTGAGCGTGTCGGCGGTGAGCGCGGCGGGGTCGAGCGTGTCGCTGGCGATCGCCATCAGCCATAGCGAGCCGTAGAGCGGCACGAAGGTGCCCAGCGTGCGCACCTGTGCGAACGCGGCGTGCAGATCGCCGAGCAGCGCGGCGATGCGCGGCGCGTGGTGGTACGGCGAGCCGAGATGAAGCGACAGCAACGCATCAGCACGCAGCACGCGCTTCAACTGCGCGTAGAAGCTCGGCGTGTACAGACCGGCCGCGGGCGAATCGGGTGGCGTCAGGTCGAATACGACGAGGTCGAACTGCGCGGCCGCGACGTTCATTGCACCCTGCGTCGCGCGGGCCGCCGCCGCGACGTAGTCCGCCGCATCGCCGATCACCAGCTCGACGCGCGGATCGTCGAACGCACCGCCATGCACCTGCGGCAAATGTCCGCGCGTGAGCCGCACGACCTCGGGATCGAGCTCCGCGACGACGATCCGCTCGATGCCCGGATGCCTGAGCAATTGCCTCGCGGCCCCGCCATCGCCGCCGCCGAGCACCAGCGCCGCGCGCGGCGCAGGATGCGCGAGCGCGGCCGGATGCACCATGCATTCGTGGTAGATGAACTCGTCGCCTGCGGACGTCATCGGACGGCCGTCGAGCGTGAACAGCGCGCCGAGCTGCGGCGTGTCCCAGATCTCGATCGTCTGATAACGGGATTCGACACGCTCGACGTGGCGCGCGTGAGGAAAGCCGTAGACGGCGTCGGGACAAGGCTGGAACAATAGCGGGGCGTTCACGGCGGACGGGCTCGATCGGTAGTGCGGGCACACAGGTGCTCGAATTGTAAATGCCGCCGCCTGGCGGTGTGCGTTGAACCACGCGGCCAGGCGGCTTTCCGGCCGGGTAGGGGTTACCCTTCTGCTAGAATGTGACGCTTTCAGCCTTGTCCGCTTGCTCTGCCCGTTTCGCGTCTCCTGGCGCCGCATCGTGCGCCGTAGCGAAGTGACCGCCGAGCTTCCGGGCCTCAAGCGCGCCCCCGCTTTCTGACTCTGTCTCCGGACTCGACATGACGACCCCGTCTCCCGCACCCACCTCCCTGATGGCCAACGCGATCCGCGCGTTGGCCATGGACGCCGTTCAAAAGGCGAACTCCGGTCACCCCGGCATGCCGATGGGCATGGCCGAAATCGGCGTCGCCCTGTGGTCGCGTCATCTGCGCCATAACCCGAAGAACCCGCAATGGGCCGATCGCGACCGCTTCGTGCTGTCGAACGGTCACGGCTCGATGCTGCTGTACTCGCTGCTGCATCTGACCGGCTACGACCTGCCGATGGACGAGCTGAAGAACTTCCGCCAGCTCCATTCGAAGACGCCGGGTCACCCGGAATACGGCATCACGCCGGGCGTCGAGACGACCACCGGCCCGCTCGGCCAGGGTCTCGCGAACGCGGTCGGCATGGCGCTCGCCGAATCGCTGCTCGCCACTGAATTCAACAAGCCCGACGCCAGGATCGTCGATCACCACACGTACGTGTTCGTCGGCGACGGCTGCCTGATGGAAGGCATCTCGCACGAAGCCTGCTCGCTCGCGGGCGTGCTGAAGCTGAACAAGCTGATCGCGTTCTACGACGACAACGGCATTTCGATCGACGGCGAAGTGGTGCACTGGTTCCACGACGACACGCCGAAGCGCTTCGAAGCGTACGGCTGGAACGTGATCCCGAACGTGGTCGGCCATGACGTCGACGCGGTCGACGCGGCGATCAGGCAGGCGAAGCTGTCGGACAAGCCGACGCTGATCTGCTGCAAGACCGTGATCGGTGAAGGCGCGCCGACCAAGGCGGGCTCGCACGATTCGCACGGCGCGCCGCTCGGCGACAAGGAAATCGCGGCGACGCGCGAAGCGATCGGCTGGAAGTGGGAGCCGTTCGTGATTCCGCAGGAAGTCTACACGGCATGGGACGCGAAGGAAGCGGGCGCGCGCTTCGAAGCGGAATGGGACGAGGCGTTCGCTGCCTACGCGGCGAAGTACCCGCAGGAAGCGGCCGAATTCAAGCGCCGCAGCGCGAAGCAACTGCCGGCCGACTGGAAAGATAAGGCGAAAGCGATCATCGCCGGCGCGAACGAGCGCGCTGAGACCGTGGCGACGCGTAAGGCATCGCAGCAGGCCATCGAAGGTCTGTCGGCCGTGTTGCCCGAACTGCTCGGCGGTTCCGCCGACCTGACCGGCTCGAACCTGACCAACTGGAAGGCCGCCAAGCCGGTGCGCGTGAATGCCGAAGGCCGTGCCGCCGGCAACTACGTGAACTACGGCGTGCGCGAATTCGGCATGAGCGCGGCGATCAACGGCGTCGCGCTGCATGGCGGCTACAAGGCGTTCGGCGGCACGTTCCTGACGTTCTCCGACTACAGCCGCAACGCGCTGCGCGTCGCCGCGCTGATGAAGTCGCCGTCGATCTTCGTGTTCACGCACGACTCGATCGGTCTCGGCGAAGACGGCCCGACCCACCAGTCGATCGAACACGTCGCGAGCCTGCGTCTGATCCCGAATCTGCAAACGTGGCGCCCGGCCGACACGGTCGAAACCGCGGTGGCCTGGACCCATGCGATCGAGCATGAAGGTCCGTCGTGCCTGATCTTCAGTCGCCAGAACTTGCAGTTCAACGAGCGCACCGACGCGCAGATCGCCAACATCGAGAAGGGCGGCTACGTGCTGCGCGACTGGGATGAAGAGATCGTCGCGCGTAAGATCATCCTGATCGCGACGGGCTCGGAAGTCGAACTCGCGATGAAAGCCGTCGAGCCCCTCGCGCGCGAAGGCATCGCCGCCCGCGTCGTGTCGATTCCGTCGACGACCGTGTTCGACAGGCAGGACGCCGAGTACCGCGAACGCGTGCTGCCGCATGGCGTGCGTCGCGTCGCGATCGAAGCGGGCGTGTCGGATTTCTGGCGCAAGTACGTGGGTCTGGAAGGCGGCGTGGTCGGCATCGACACGTTCGGCGAATCGGCCCCGGCAGGCGTGCTGTTCAAGCATTTCGGTTTCACCGTCGAGCACGTGGTGGCGACGGTCAAGGCCGCGCTCGGCTGATGGTTGCGTCGCGTTGCCGTCGCGCCCCTCGTGGCTGCGCGCGGCAACGCACCGAACCGAATGTCCGACCAGGCGAACATAGACGGATTTTTTAGCCATCAGGAGATAAATCATGACGATTCGCGTCGCAATCAACGGCTACGGCCGGATCGGCCGCAATACCCTGCGCGCCTTCTATGAAAACGGCAAGAAGCACGATATCGAAATCGTTGCCATCAACGATCTGGGCGATGCGAAGACCAACGCCCACCTGACGCAGTACGACACCGCGCACGGCAAGTTCCCGGGCGACGTGTCGGTGGACGGCGACTACCTCGTCGTGAACGGCGACAAGATCCGCGTGCTGGCGAACCGCAACCCGGCCGAACTGCCGTGGGGCGAGCTGGGCGTCGACGTCGTGATGGAGTGCACGGGCTTTTTCACGACCAAGGAAAAGGCGAGCGCGCACATCAAGGGCGGCGCGAAGAAGGTCATCATCTCGGCGCCGGGCGGTAAGGACGTCGACGCGACGATTGTCTACGGCGTGAACCACAACGTGCTGAAGGCGTCGGACACGGTCATTTCGAACGCATCGTGCACGACCAACTGCCTCGCGCCGCTGGTCAAGCCGCTGAACGACAAGATCGGCCTCGTGAACGGCCTGATGACGACGATCCACGCGTACACGAACGACCAGGTTCTGACCGACGTGTACCACGAAGACCTGCGCCGCGCGCGTTCGGCCACGCATAGCCAGATCCCGACCAAGACCGGCGCGGCATCGGCGGTCGGCCTCGTGCTGCCGGAACTGAACGGCAAGCTGGACGGCTACGCAATCCGCGTCCCGACGATCAACGTATCGGTCGTCGACCTGTCGTTCATCGCCGCGCGCGACACGACGGTCGAGGAAGTCAACGCGATCATGAAGGAAGCATCGGAAGGCGCGCTGAAGGGCGTCCTCGGTTACAACGACGCACCGCTCGTGTCGATCGACTACAACCACAACCCGGCTTCGTCGACGTTCGACTCGACGCTGACCAAGGTGTCGGGCCGTCTCGTGAAGGTGTCGAGCTGGTACGACAACGAGTGGGGCTTCTCGAACCGCATGCTGGACACGGCTGTGGCGCTCGCGAACGCAAAGTAAGTTTCGGGTTTCACGCTGCATGAAAAAGCCGCTCTTCGGAGCGGTTTTTTTTCGTCTGCGATTTTTGCCGTCTACGGCGTGGGGAAATAGACGCCGGCGCGCTGCGCGGCGTTCGCGATGTGCGTCTCGATCGCCTTGCCCGCGGCGAGCGAATCGCGGGCCTTCAACGCGTCGAGAATCGCGCGATGTTCGGTGTACGTGGACAGCACCCGCTCGCGCCGGTAGAACGGCATGCGCTGGCTTTCCTGCATGATCTCGGCGCTGCTGCGCAGGATCGACTCGATCGCCGCATTGCCCGCGATGCTGACGATGCGCATATGGAACGCGTAGTCGAGCCGAGCCGCTTCGTCGAGTTCCTCGCAGGCGAGCGCGCTTTGCATCGCGGTGATGTTTTCCTCGAGCCACGCGAGGTCGTCGTTGGTGACCGCGAGCACCGCCATGCGCGCGACGAAGCCTTCGAGCGCGTAGCGCATCTGATACGTGTCGGGCAGCGACGACTGCTCGGCGAAGCGCCACGCCTGCGCGTTTTTCGCCTGCGCGCTTTCCACGTAGACGCCCTTGCCAGGGCGGATCACCAGCAGACCAAGCGCTTCCAGCGTGGAAAGCGCTTCGCGCAGTGAGGCCCGGCTGATCGACAGTTCATCGGATAGCTGGCGCTGCGCCGGCAGCAGACTGCCCACCGGATAGACGCCCCCCTCGATACGCTCGCGGATGGTCGCGATGGCCGCGTCGGTGACGGTGTGCGGGACGTTTTTCATGAGGGATCGCTCGGTAGCGTGGTCTGACCGCAATTCTAATACTTGCGCGCGAGAAGGCGCGCCGCGCGCCGTCTGAAATCCCGAAATCCGACCCGAAATCGCCGAAAACACAACGGGTAAACACTGCTCGATGAGTCCTTGACGTGGGTATATCGGCTTCCTACTATTCGCCATAACAGCACTGGTCGGACCAGTCTGAACAGAAGTGACCGAGACAACCATCCGCAGGAGGAAGCCGTGTTGAAATTCTTCAATTCGCTATTTGGCCGGGTCGTGATAGCGCTCGTGGTCGGCATCGTGCTCGGTGCCGTGTTTCCGCATTTCGCGCAGTCCTTGCGGCCGCTTGGCGACGGCTTTCTGAAACTGATCAAGATGGTGATCGGGCCGATCGTGTTCTGCGTGGTGGTGAGCGGCATGGCGCACGCGGGCGATCTGCGCAAGGTCGGCCGCGTGGGCTTGAAGTCGGTGATCTACTTCGAGGCGATGACGACGATCGCGCTCGTGATCGGCGCGGTGCTCGCATACGCGACGCGTCCTGGTGCAGGTATGAACGTGAACCTGAACTCGCTCGATGCGGCGTCGCTCGCGACCTATACCGAGCACGCGAAGAGCCTGAAGGACACAGCGGGCTTCCTGCTGAAGATCATCCCCGACACGGCGATCAACGCGTTCGCGACCGGCGACATTCTGCAGATCCTCGTGTTCTCGGTGCTGTTCGGCTCGGCGCTGTCGCTGCTCGGCAAGCGCGCGCAGCGCGTGAGCGGGTTGATCGATGAGCTGTCGCAGGTGTTCTTCCGCGTGATGGGCTTCATCATCAAGCTCGCACCGCTCGGCGTGCTCGGCGCGATCGCGTTCACGACCGGCACCTACGGCGTCGAGTCGCTGAAGCAGCTCGGCATGCTCGTGCTGGTGTTCTACGCGAGCTGCGCGGTGTTCGTCGTGGTCGTGCTCGGCGCGGTGATGCGGCTCGCCGGCTTCAGCATCTTCAAGCTGATCCGCTATCTGCGCGAAGAACTGTCGATCGTGCTCGGCACCGCGTCGTCCGACGCCGTGCTGCCGCAGATCATGCGCAAGCTCGAATGGATGGGCGTCAAGGATTCGACGGTCGGTCTCGTGATTCCGACCGGCTACTCGTTCAACCTCGACGGCTTCTCGATCTATCTGACGCTCGCGGTCCTGTTCATCGCGCAGGCGACCAACACGCCGCTGTCTATTCATGACCTGATCGTCGTCGTGCTGGTGTCGCTGGTGACGTCGAAGGGCGCGCACGGCATTCCGGGCTCTGCGATCGTGATTCTCGCGGCGACGCTCTCCGCGATTCCCGCGATTCCTGTGCTCGGTCTCGTGCTGATTCTGCCGGTCGACTGGTTTGTCGGCATCGCCCGGGCGCTCACCAACCTGATCGGCAACTGCGTCGCGACGGTGGTGGTCGCCGTGTGGGAAAACGATATCGACAAGGCGCGCGCGCATCGCGTGCTGAATCGCGACGCGGCGCTGCGCTACGTGCCCGTCGTCGACGACACGCTCGTCGAACCCGGTGCGGCGGAACCCGCGCCGGCGGTCTGACGGCTGCGCGGGGATCTGGTCTGACCAGACGAACCGGCATCGCTTTCCAGATAGCTCCTCGACCATTTTTCGCAAAGCCGGCGGTAGCCGTGGCGCCGCCGGCTGTTTCCGACCTCTTCGACACCGACCGACATCATGGCCAACCCGATCCTCGACTCGAACGCTCCCGCCTTCACACGCCGCTACATGAACCTCGCCGATCCGCGCCTCGGCGCGAAGGCGCTGTTCGCCAGCGACGAATTCTTCGCGCCGAAAGAGCGCGTGCTCGACCCGCAGCCGGCGGTGTTCATCCCCGGCAAATACGACGACCACGGCAAGTGGATGGACGGCTGGGAGACGCGTCGCAAGCGCACGACCGGCCACGACCATTGCGTGATCCGGCTCGCGCGGCCGGGCGTCGTGCATGGGGTCGATCTCGATACGAGCCACTTCACCGGCAATTTCCCGCCGGCGGCGTCGATCGATGCCTGCCATAGCGACGCTGACGTTCCGCCCGAGCATGCCGACTGGCAGCCGCTCGTGCCGGCGACAACGCTACAGGGCAACCAGCATCACTACGTCGAGGTGAAAGACGCGCGCCCGGTCACCCATCTGCGCGTGAATCTGTATCCGGACGGCGGGCTCGCGCGACTGCGCGTGTATGGCCAGCCGCAGCGCGACTGGAGCCGCGTCGAGCGCGGCACGCTGCTCGATCTCGCCGCGATCGAAAACGGCGCGTACCTAGTCGCCGCGAACAACCAGCATTTCGGGCCGGCCTCGCAGATGCTGATGCCGGGCCGTGGCGTGAACATGGGCGACGGCTGGGAAACGCGGCGGCGTCGCGAGCCGGGCAACGACTGGGCGATCGTCGCGCTCGCGCGGCCCGGCGCGATCCGCAAGATCGAAGTGGACACCGCGCACTTCAAGGGCAACTTCCCGGATCGCTGCTCGCTGCAGGCGGCATCGGTGACGGGCGGCACAGACGATTCCCTCGTCACGCAGGCGATGTTCTGGCCGGTGCTGCTCGGCGAACAGAAACTGCAGATGGATCACGTGCACGCGTTCGCGGACGACCTCGCCGCGCTCGGGCCGGTCACGCACGTGCGCTTCAACATCTTCCCGGACGGCGGCGTGTCGCGCCTGCGTCTGTGGGGCGAGATCGCTTAACGCAAGCAACGTCATGGAGCGGCACGCATGAAGATCCTGCAGATGGAACGCCTGACGCGCGCGGCCTTCGCGCCGTTCGGCGACGTGATCGAACTCGACGGCGCGCGTCGTTTTCCGATCAACGGCGGTACCACCGAGCGCTATCACGACCTCGCGCGCGTCGACGTGGTGGAGCAGGGCGGCCGGCCGCTCGTCAGTCTGTTTCGCGCGCAGCCGCGCGCGCTGCCCGTCGAGATCACGATGATGGAGCGGCATCCGCTCGGCAGCCAGGCTTTCATTCCCTTACGCGCGGGCCGATATCTGATGGTGGTCGCGCCGGCCGGCGAGTTCGACGCGGCGCGCATGCGCGCGTTCTGGACCGATGCGTGGCAGGGCGTCAATTACGCGAAAGGGGTCTGGCACCATCCGCTGCTCGCGCTGGATCAGGTCAGCGACTTCATCGTCGTCGATCGGGGCGGCGATGCGCCGAATTGCGACGAATTGCAGTTGGCCGAGCCGTGGCGGCTCGGCTTCGAGTCGAGCGCGGAGTTGGTCGGATAGCGGCGATTGCCGCCGTCTGAATAAAAAAGACCCGGCCGATGCCCATCGGCCGGGTCTTTTTTCTGACTTGCCAGGTCGCGTTGGCAGGCGACCCGCGACGCATCAGTGCTTACGATGCGGACAATTTTCCTTCGTGCACGCCCCATACAGCGCCAGCGCGTGTTCCTGCAGCTTGAAGCCGCGTGCTTTGGCGATGGACTGCTGACGGCTTTCGATTTCGGGGTCGAAAAATTCCTCGACCAGCCCGCAATCGAGGCACACGAGGTGGTCGTGGTGCGACCCCTCGTTCAGTTCGAACACCGCCTTGCCCGATTCGAAATTGCTGCGTGAGAGCAGGCCGGCCTGCTCGAATTGCGTCAGCACGCGATACACGGTGGCGAGACCGATATCGAGCTCCTCGTGCAGGAGGTTGCGGTACACGTCTTCGGCGGTCAGGTGACGCACCGGGCTATGCTGGAAAATCTCAAGGATTTTGAGGCGCGGAAGGGTCGCCTTGAGCCCGATATTCTTGAGATCGGTTGGATTGGTCATGACAAGGGATCCCTAGAGTACAATGCTGGGCTCTCATAGTAATGTGTTTTGGCGTTCTGGTCATTTTCGATGGAATGAGCGTGGCCCGCAAGCGGGCCCGCACGGTGAGTGAAATGATTTCTAAATCTCAATTGATCTACCGGGGGAGCCGCATGCGGGGTACCTTGATCGCTGTTGCGACTGTCGCGGTTCTTGCCGGATGTTCCACGTACGACAGCCTGACCCAGCGCGTTGCCCAACGCATTACGCCGTATCGGATTACGGTCGTGCAAGGTAACTTCGTGTCACAGGAAATGGCCGATCAGATGAAGGTCGGCATGACGCGCGCGCAGGTGCGTCAGTTGCTCGGCACGCCGCTATTGACCGACATGTTCCACGCGAATCGCTGGGATTACGTGTTCTATTTCAAGCGCGGCTCGACGTCGATCGTGCAGCAGCGTGACTTCGTCGTGTACTTCTCCGGCGACCTCGTGACCCACTGGACGGGCGGCGAGGATCTGCCGACCAATCTCGAATTGCTGGCCGAAATCGACGGTGATCGCAGTGGCCGTCGCCCGAACGCGACGCCGCCGCGCGCGGCGAGCGCGGCCGAGGCCGCCCACGCGGTGGCCGCTAGCGACGCAGCCGCCGCGAGCGCAGCCGCTGCCGCCGCGGCACCGCCTACGGTGGATACGACGCGCTCGCCGTCGGTCGAAGGCGCCCAGCAGGCCGCCACGCCGTCCATGGACGCCAACGCGGAAGCCGCCCAGGCGGCCAATCGCGCAACGAGCGCGGTGCCGACGCCGAGCCGCGCGCCGTCCGCGCGGTCGGCCGTGCCGAGAGCGGGCGCTGGCGGGATCCCGACGCAAGGCCCGACGTCCGGCGGTCAGCCGCAGTTCCAGTTCAAGCGTCCGCCGCCGCCCGCTCAGGAGAACGAGAGCAACCCGGTCGGCCCGACGGGCTCGCAAAGCAGCGGCAGCCCGACGCAGAACGCTTCGCCGGCGACGCCGGGAACGAGCAACTGATTTGCTCGTCGGTGTTGTGAGGCGGGCTGCGCGCCACATGTGCGGCGCCCGCCAGATGTGTGTTTGTCCGGCACCAGGCGAGGTCGGAAATGCGCCGCTTGGGCCGCATGAATGTGTTGCCGCGGCAGTGGGTCGCCGCAGCGGGCCGTATCGGTCAGTCACCTGAGCGAGCCGTCCCGGCTGGCCGCCCGCATTGGCTCCAGCAGCGAGCCGGGCGATTTCGCTCCTTGCCGCCGCGTGTCCCTATATCGACCGGGCGCATTCCCCGGCACACTGGTCCGGGCATTCGCCGGGCTGCGTTTGCCGGGCTCCATACCGGTTGACTCTTTTCGAATCCTCATCGTCATGAAAATTGCCATTGCAGGCGCATCGGGCCGAATGGGCCGCATGCTCATCGAAACCGTCGTCAACGATGCCGACGCGACGCTGTCCGGCGCGCTCTGCCGCACGGGCGCTGCGCAGCTTGGCCAGGACGCCGGCGCGTTCCTCGGCAAAGAGACCGGCGTGCTGCTGTCCGACGACATCGAGCGTGTGTTCGCCGAATCCGACTACCTGATCGACTTCACGCGTCCCGACGCGACGCTCGCGCATCTCGAAGCCGCGCAGCGCCACGACGTGAAAATGGTGATCGGCACGACCGGCTTCGACAACGCGCAAAAAGCGCAGTTGCGCGCGGCGGCGCAGAAGATCGGCGTCGTGTTCGCATCGAACATGAGCGTCGGCGTGAACGTCACGCTGAAGCTGCTCGAATACGCGGCGCGGCACTTCTCGACCGGCTACGACATCGAGATCATCGAGGCACATCATCGTCACAAGGTCGACGCGCCGTCCGGCACCGCGCTGACGATGGGCGAAGTGATCGCCAACGCGCTCGGCCGCAACCTCGACGACTGCGCGATCTACGGTCGCGAAGGCGTGACCGGCGAGCGCGATCCGTCGACGATCGGCTTCTCGGCGATTCGCGGCGGCGATATCGTCGGCGATCATACGGTGCTGTTCGCGGGCATCGGCGAGCGCATCGAGATCACGCACAAATCGGCAAGCCGCCTGTCATATGCACAAGGCGCGCTCCGTGCTGTACGCTTCCTCGAAGGCCACGACAACGGCTTCTTCGACATGCAGGACGTGCTCGGCCTGCGTTGAGCGAAGCCCGTTGCGCAGAGGCGGAGTAGCGCATCCCGAGCGCGCCCTCCCGAAGTCACTTTCCCAAGGCGAGGTCAGATGGCAGGCAGCAGCGGCATCATCCATTACCTGCAAACGAGCGACGCAATCACGCATGGCGTCGCCTATGTGCTGCTGGCCATGTCGATTGCGAGCTGGTGTTTTCTGATCGTCAAGAGCTGGATTCTGACGCGCGCGAAACGCCAGGCCAACCGGGCGATCGCGCGCTTCTGGCAGGCGCCGACGCTCGCCGAAGGCGTCGCCATCCTGCGCCGCACTGATCGTGAGCGCGTGTTCGCGCCGCTCGCCGAAGCGGCGCTGAATGCGGCCGAGGTCGACATTCCGGGCGCGCTGCTCGCGCGCGTCGAGCGCAGCGAACGGGTGCTGCGCGCGCTGCGCCAGGCGCTCAATGCGTCGCAGCGGCGGCTCGAGTTCGGTCAGGTGCTGCTTGCGTCGGTTGGCAGCACCGCGCCGTTCGTCGGTCTGCTCGGCACCGTATGGGGTATCTATCACGCGCTCGGCAGCATCGCGGCGAGCGGGCAGGCGCAGATCGAGAACGTCGCGGGACCGGTGGGCGAGGCGCTGATCATGACCGCGTTCGGTCTGGTGGTGGCGATTCCGGCGGTGCTCGCGTACAACGTGCTGGGCCGCCTCGTGCGGCAATTGTCCGAGGAGTTGGACGGCTTCGCGCACGATCTGCATGCGTACGTGTGCTCCCCAACCGAGCACGCGCCGACGCCTCCGCGCGCGCAGCAGGCGGCGCGCGAGGCGCACCGCTGACTTGTCACGCGCGGCGGGCTCGGCACATCGCGACCTTCCTCGCACGACACACCGCCCATCGCACGGGCAAGCTCAGACGCAAGGAGGCGACATGGCATTCGGCGGACTCGAGAAGAAGCAGACGGCCGCGCCGATGGCCGAGATCAACATGACGCCGCTGATCGACGTGATGCTGGTGCTGCTGGTGATTTTCATCATCACCGCGCCGCTGTTCTCGCACGCGATCCGGCTCGATCTGCCGAAGGTCGCGGCGGCGCCCGCGCGCCAGACCCCGCAAACCATCTCCCTTTCGATTGACGGCGCCGGCAAGCTTTACTGGAACGGCAAGCCGATCACGCTCGCGCAGATGCGCGCGCAGTTCGCCGAAGCCGGCAAGCGGGCGGACCAGCCGGACATCCAACTGCGCGCGGAGCGCTCGACGCGCTACGAAGTGATTGCGCAGGTGATGGGCGCCGCGCAGCAGGCGGGGCTCGAGCGGATCGGCTTCGTGACGGACCCGCCGCCGCCCGCCGCGCAGCACTGAGCGCCACCGGGTGCGCACCGCGTTCACGAATCCGGCATACCCAGTCCCGCGCCACGCCGCGCGGCGCACCCGTCCGCGAACGGTATAATCAGCCCTTTCCCCGCCGAAGGGGACACGACGCAACGACATTCTGCAGAGCACCGGGCCGGTGCGAAAGCACCGAACCTGGCGATCCCAACACACCATGCACGAAAAATACGTTCCCTCCGACGTCGAAGCCGCCGCGCAAGGGCAATGGCGCGCCATCGACGCCTACAAGACGACGGAAACCACCGACAAGCCCAAGTTCTACTGCGTCTCGATGCTGCCGTATCCGTCGGGCAAGCTGCACATGGGGCACGTGCGCAACTACACGATCAACGACGTGATGTACCGCTATCTGCGGATGAACGGCTACAACGTGCTGATGCCGATGGGTTGGGACGCCTTCGGCATGCCGGCGGAGAACGCCGCGATGGCCAACAACGTGCCGCCCGCGCAGTGGACCTACGACAACATCGCTTACATGAAGAAGCAGATGCAGTCGATGGGCCTCGCGATCGACTGGTCGCGCGAAGTCGCGACCTGCAGCCCTGACTACTACAAGTGGAACCAGTGGCTGTTCCTGAAGATGCTCGAAAAGGGCATCGCGTACAAGAAAACCGGCACCGTGAACTGGGACCCGGTCGACCAGACCGTGCTCGCGAACGAGCAGGTGATCGACGGGCGCGGCTGGCGCTCGGGCGCGCTCGTCGAAAAGCGCGAAATCCCGATGTACTACATGCGCATCACGCAGTACGCGGATGAACTGCTGAACGATCTCGAAGGCCTCGGCTGGCCCGAGCGCGTGAAGATCATGCAGCAGAACTGGATCGGCAAGAGCTTCGGCGTGAACTTCGGCTTCCCGTATGAAATCGACGGCGAACAGAAGCTGCTGCGCGTGTTCACGACGCGCGCCGACACGATCATGGGCGTCACGTTCTGCGCGATCGCCGCCGAGCATCCGCTCGCCACGCGTCTCGCGCAAGACAAGCCGGAACTGCAGCCGTTCATCGACGAATGCAAGCGCGGCGGCGTCGCCGAAGCCGACGTCGCGACGATGGAAAAGAAAGGCATGGCCACCGGCTTCTACGTCACGCATCCGCTGACGCAGGCGAAAGTCGAGGTGTGGATCGGCAACTACGTGCTGATGACTTACGGCGAAGGCGCGGTGATGGGCGTGCCGGCGCACGATGAGCGCGACTTCGCGTTCGTGAAGAAATACGGTCTGCCGGTCAGGCAGGTCGTTGCGGTCGAGGGCAAGGAATTCTCGACCGAAGCGTGGGCGGACTGGTACGGCGAGAAGACCGGCACGCTGGTGAACAGCGGCAAGTACGACGGCCTCGCCTACGACGAAGCCGTAGACCGCATCGCCGCCGATCTCAAGGAACTGGGCCTCGGCGACAAGCAGATCACGTGGCGTCTGCGTGACTGGGGCGTCTCGCGCCAGCGTTACTGGGGCACGCCGATCCCGATCATCCACTGCCCGAAGTGCGGCGACGTGCCGGTGCCGGAAAAAGACCTGCCGGTCGTGCTGCCGGAAGACCTGGTGCCGGACGGCACGGGCAATCCGCTCGCGAAGTCCGAAGCGTTCCTGAACTGCACGTGCCCGAGCTGCGGCGGCGCGGCAAAGCGCGAAACCGACACGATGGACACCTTCGTCGATTCGTCGTGGTACTTCTACCGCTACGCGTCGCCGGATGCGAAGACGATGGTCGACGAGCGCACCGACTACTGGGCGCCGATGGATCAATACATCGGCGGTATCGAACACGCGATCCTGCACCTGCTGTACTCGCGTTTCTGGGCGAAGGTGATGCGCGACCTCGGTCTCGTGAAGTTCGGCGAACCGGCGAAGAACCTGCTCACGCAGGGCATGGTGCTCAACGAAACCTATTACCGCGAAAACGAAGCGGGCAAGAAGACCTGGTACAACCCGGCGGAAGTGACCGTGTCGTTCGACGACAAGGGCCGCCCGGTCGGCGCGGTGCTCAACGCTGACGGCCAGCCGGTCGTGCTCGGCGGCGTCGAGAAGATGTCGAAGTCGAAGAACAACGGCGTCGACCCGCAGATGCTGATCGATCAGCACGGCGCGGACACCGCGCGTCTGTTCGTGATGTTCGCGGCTCCGCCCGAGCAGCAGCTCGAGTGGTCGGGTTCGGGCGTCGAAGGCGCGAGCCGCTTCCTGCGCCGCGTGTGGAACTTCGGCTATACGAACGAAGCCGCGCTGCGCGCGGGCGGCCAGTTGGACGCCGCACGATTCCACGACACCGACAAGGCGCTGCGTCGTGAGATCTATAGCGTGCTGAAGCAGGCCGATTTCGACTATCAGCGTCTTCAGTACAACACGGTGGTATCGGCCGCGATGAAGATGCTCAACGCGCTCGACGGCGCGAAGGGCGCGCAGACCGCCGTGCTGCGTGAAACCTACGGTGTGATGCTGCGCGTGCTGTACCCGGTCGTGCCGCACCTGACGTTCCAGCTGTGGCAGGAGCTCGGCTATGCCGACGAATTCGGCCCGCTGCTCGACGCGCCGTGGCCGAAGGTCGACGAGAAGGCGCTCGAACAGGCCGAGATCGAACTCGTGCTGCAGGTGAACGGTAAGGTGCGCGGCGCGATCACGGTCGCGAAGGACGCGTCGCGCGAAGCGATCGAGCAGCTCTCGGCCGAGCACGCAATGGTCGTGAAGTTCAGCGAAGGCAAGGCGCCTAAGAAGATCATCGTGGTGCCGGGCCGTCTCGTGAACGTGGTCGTTTGACGTTCCAGGCCCTCATCCGGCAGACGGAGCGCCGCCCGCCCGGCGGCGTTCCTCGGCACCGCGAATCCACTGCGAACCGGGAGCGAATGTGACTCGCAGATCGTTTTTGACGCTCGCTTGCAGCGTAATGATGTTGTCGGCCTGCGGCTTCCAGTTGCGCGGCCAGCAGGACTTCGCGTTCAAGCGCCTCTATGTGGCGGGCGGCTCGCCCGCGGCCATGGCGCGCTTCACGCGCATCGTGCAGGGCGGCAGCGACACCGTGGTGGTCAGCTCGCCCGCCAATGCCGATGCGCTGCTGCAGATCACGCAGAACCGCAACGTCAGCACGCTGACGCTGAATTCGCTGGGCGTCGTCGCCGAGTATCAGCTGAACCTGCAGATGAACTACACGCTGACCGGCAAGGACGGCACCGTGTTGATTCCGGGCAGCGTGATCGCGCTGAACCGCGCGATGACCTATAGCGACCAGTTCTCGCAGGCGAAGGCCGCCGAGTCCGACATCCTGTTCGCCGACATGGAAAACGACGCGGTCGATCAGCTGATCCGCCGTCTCGGCGTGGTGCGCTCGCTGCATCCGACGCCGGCCGAGGCCGTGCCGGCCATCGTGCCGCGCGCACCGCTGCCGCCGCCGCCGCTGTGAGCATCGCGCCGTTCGTGATTCGTCGAATCTCATCCATCCCGTCAACCGCCAGCCATGCAACTGCGACCTGACGCGCTCGAAGCGCATCTCGCCCGCGGCCTCGCCGGACTGTACGTCGTATACGGCGACGAGCATCTGCTCGCGCAGGAAGCGTGCGATCGCATCCGCGCGGCGGCGCGCGCGGCCGGCTTCACCGACCGCTCGGTGTTCACGGTCGAGCGCGGTTTCGACTGGAGCTCGCTGCTCGGCGCGAGCCAGTCGATGTCGCTGTTCGGCGACCGTCAGCTGGTCGAGCTGCGCATTCCGTCGGGCAAACCCGGTAAGGAAGGCGCCGATGCGCTGAAGGTGCTCGCATCCACCGTCAACGACGACGTGCTGACGATGATTACGCTGCCGCGCCTCGATGCGGCCACGCAAAAGTCGGCATGGTTCACCGCGCTCGCCGACGCCGGCGTCGCGCTGAAGATCGATCCGGTCGAGCGCGCGCAGCTGCCGAACTGGGTCGGGCAGCGGCTCGCGGCCCAGGGTCAGCGCGTCGCAGCCGGCGAGGAGGGGCGGCGTGCGCTCGCGTTCATCGCCGAGCGCGTCGAGGGCAATCTGCTCGCCGCGCATCAGGAAATCCAGAAGCTCGGGCTGCTGTATCCGAACGGCTCGCTGAGCTTCGATCAGGTTCAGGACGCGGTGCTCAACGTCGCGCGCTACGACGTGTTCAAGCTCAACGAGGCGATGCTCGCGGGCGACGTCGGCCGTCTCGCGCGCATGCTCGACGGGCTGCGCGGTGAAGGCGAGGCCGCGGTGCTCGTGCTGTGGGCGGTCGTCGAAGAAGTGCGCACGCTGCTGCGGATCAAGCGCGGCGTCGCGGCCGGCAAGCCGCTCGCGATGCTCACGCGCGAGAACCGCGTGTGGGGTCCGCGCGAACGGCTGATCGGACCTGCGCTGTCGCGCGTCAGCGAAGCGGCGCTCGAGACGGCACTCGCGCTGGCGGCGCGGCTCGACCGGCAGGTGAAGGGGCTGTCGGGCGGCACGCCGGGTAATCATCGCAACGATCCGCCGCCCGATCCGTGGGACGGCCTGTTCGAACTCGCGATGACGGTGGCGGCGCCGAAACCGTCGGCAGCTTCGCCAGTGCCGCCGCCGCGACCTCGGGTGCCAACGGCGGCGCCAGCGCGGCGGCCAGTCTGAAGCGGCACAGCTGATTCGCGCGAGCGTCGAAGCAGTGGCTGACGCGAGCAATCGTGTACCAACTGCCAGTCGTTCCACACACACAGACCAGCGCGTTTCGCGTGCCACGCGCCGAACGAAACGCATCGGCGAACCTGCGACAGCACAGTGCACCCGCTGTCCGCGCGCGAGCAAAGCCCCGGTACCCGACTTACAATCGATTGATCTTTCGCTAATCCTGCCCGACCACCGCATGCCAGCGTGCGCGGCATCACGAGAATGACCATGGATATCGACCAGTACATGACCGACCTCGGCCAACGCGCCCGTCAGGCTTCGCGCGCGATGGCGCGGGCGTCGAGCGCCGCGAAGAATGCGGCGCTTGCGGCCGTTGCCGAGGCGATCGAGCGCGATGCCGATCTGCTGAAGGCCGCCAACGCGCGCGACCTCGAACGCGCCCGCGGCAAGGGCCACGATGCCGCGTTCATCGACCGGTTGACGCTGTCCGACAAGGCGCTGAAAACGATGGTCGAAGGCCTGCGCCAGGTCGCGGCGCTGGCCGACCCGATCGGCGAGATCAGCAATCTGAAGTACCGGCCGAGCGGCATCCAGGTCGGCCAGATGCGTGTGCCGCTCGGGGTGATCGGCATCATCTACGAATCGCGCCCGAACGTGACGATCGACGCGGCCGCGCTGTGCCTGAAGTCCGGCAACGCGACCATTTTGCGCGGCGGCTCGGAAGCGCTCGAATGCAATACCGCGCTCGCGAAGCTGATCGGCGAGGGCCTCGAAGCGGCCGGTCTGCCGCAGGACGCGGTGCAGGTGGTCGCGACGTCGGACCGCGCGGCGGTCGGCAAGCTCATCACGATGACCGAGTACGTCGATGTGATCGTGCCGCGCGGCGGCAAGAGCCTGATCGAGCGTTTGATGAACGAAGCGCGCGTGCCGATGATCAAGCACCTCGACGGCATCTGCCACGTTTATGTCGACGATCGCGCGGACCTGCCGAAGGCGCTGAACGTCTGCGACAACGCGAAGACGCACCGCTACGGCACCTGCAACACGATGGAGACGCTGCTGGTCGCGCGCGGCATCGCCGCTGAGGTGCTGCCGCCGCTGGGCAAGCTGTATCGCGGCAAGGACGTCGAGCTGCGCGTCGATGCGGCGGCGCGCGCGGTGCTGGCCGATGCGGGCGTCGGTCCGCTCGTCGATGCGAGCGAGGAAGACTGGCGCACCGAATATCTCGCGCCGGTGCTCGCGATCAAGGTGGTCGACGGCATCGACGCGGCAATCGAGCACATCAACACGTATAGCTCGCAGCACACCGACGCGATCGTCACCGAAGACCACGACCGCGCGATGCGCTTCCTGCGCGAAGTCGATTCGGCGAGCGTGATGGTCAACGCGTCGACGCGTTTCGCGGACGGCTTCGAGTTCGGCCTCGGCGCCGAGATCGGCATTTCGAACGACAAGCTGCACGCGCGCGGCCCGGTCGGCCTCGAAGGGCTGACGTCGCTGAAATACGTCGTGCTGGGTCATGGCGAAGGCCGTCAATAAAGCACGAATCGAAGCGCCACAACAACAAGGACCACAAGGACACCCGCCGATGCTTTGGGTAAAGACGTTTCACATCGTATTGATTGCCTCCTGGTTTGCCGGCCTGTTCTATCTGCCGCGCATCTTCGTCAATCTGGCGATGGAAACGGAACCCGCCGCGACGGCGCGTCTTCTGCTGATGGCGCGCAAGCTGTTCCGCTTCATGAGCTTCATCGCCGTGCCCGCAATCGCGTGCGGCCTGTGGTTGTGGCTCGTGATCGGCATCGGCAGCGGGCAGGCCTGGATTCACGCGAAGGTCGGCGTGGTCGTGCTCCTCGTCATCTATCACGCGTATTGCGGCGTGCTGTTGCGCAGGTTCGAGCGCGGCGAGAATCGCCGCTCGGACAAGTGGTATCGGATGTTCAACGAGCTGCCGGTGCTCGGTATGCTCGCCGCGGTCGCGCTGGTGGTGATCAAGCCGTTCTGAGCGGCTGACGGCGTTAAGCAGGGCGCTGGAAAAGATCAAAGGGCGGTATGCCGGTTGAATGGCACACCGCCCTTTTGCGTTATCCCGTCGTTCCGCATTCCATCGCAGCGGTTCACCCCTGCGAATCCACCCGCCGCCGGTGGATCACTTCCTTCGTTTGCGCGAGCTTCTCCAGCAGTTCGGGCCCGCGGCTCAGCGCGACGCCGACCGCCAGAATGTCGCCGATCGCCAGATGTGACACGCGCGAGGTCATCGGGGAGAAGATGTCGGTGTCTTCGTCGACGTTCGCAAAGAGGCCCACGGTTGCGAGCCGCGCGAGCGGCGAGTTGCCGTGCGTGATCGCGATCACCTTCGCGCCCGCGTTCAGCGCGGCCTTCGCGGCATCGATGATGTCGCGCGTGCGTCCCGTATTGGAAATCGCGACGACCACGTCCCCAGGTCCGAGCAGCGCGGCCGACATCAGAAACGTATGCGGGTCCGAATACGCGACGCTCGGCATGCCGAGCCGAAAGAACTTGTGCTGCACGTCGAGCGCGGCGATGCCTGAGCCGCCCGCTCCGTAGAACTCGATGCGCTTCGCTTGCGCGAGCATGTCGATCGCCGCGGCGACGCTATCCGACGACAGATTGTTGCGCACCTGAATCAGCGCGCCGATCGTCCGGTCGAGCACCTTCGCGGCGACGCCCGGCGTCGGCTCGTCGGGCCGCACGTCGCGATAGACGGCGGGCACTTCGCTGGCGATGCCCTGCGCGAGACGGATCTTGAATTCGCGAAAGCCGGAGAAACCGAGCGCGTGACAGAAGCGCGCGATCGTCGGCTGACTCACGCCCGCGCGCGCGGCGACCTCGGTCATCGACAGATCGAGCACCTCGCGCGGCGCCTCGATCACGTAATCGGCCAGCTTGCGCTCGGACGGGCGCAGCTGGTCGCGCATCTCTTCCACCTGGGACAGCATCATCGGAAAACTCGCACTATGCTGAAGAACGTGTGGACTATATCCGATTGGTCGTTGGCGCACAAAAGCCAGGTACAAAAACTACATATTGGCGAGTAAGTGTATTCCCTTGGTTTCTGCTGTAAAGCGCTGAGGCGCGCCAGTAGGGCGACTTGGCGATCCGCGCCATGCGGCGCCGCAACAGAGTTCGTCATTGCGATCGTGTAGTTTTTCTACTAAGATGACGTCGTTCGATATCACAACCCCGCGATACCGCCAGGTGTCATGCGTGCGCCTGCCGCCAGCGACGAAGGAGCTCCGATGGTTTCCCCGCATTCGCAATTGTTGAAGGTCACGCAACGCGTGATCGAGCGCAGCAAGCCCACGCGCGAAGCGTATCTGGCCCGCATCGAGCATGCGCAGGGGCGCTTTCCGGCGCGCGGCGCGTTGTCGTGCGCGAACCTCGCTCACGGTTTCGCCGGCCTCGAGGGCAACGACAAGCTCGTGATCAAGCAGATTCGCGAGCCGAATATCGGCATCGTGTCGTCGTACAACGAGATGCTGTCGGCGCACGCGCCGTACAAAAACTACCCGGACATCATCAAGCAGGCCGCGCGCGAAAACGGCGGCGTCGCGCAATTCGCGGGCGGCGTGCCGGCGATGTGCGACGGCGTCACGCAGGGCAACGCGGGCATGGAGCTGTCGCTGTTCTCGCGCGAAGTGATCGCGATGAGCACGGCCGTCGCGCTTACCCACAACATGTTCGACGCGGCGCTGTGCCTCGGCATCTGCGACAAGATCGTGCCGGGCCTGCTGATCGGCGCGCTGCAGTTCGGCCATTTGCCGACGATCTTCGTGCCGGCCGGCCCGATGGCAAGCGGCTTGTCGAACGACGACAAAGCCAGGACGCGTCAGCAGTTCGCGACCGGCCAGTGCGGCCGCGACGCGCTGCTCGAAGCGGAAGCGGCCGCCTATCACAGCCACGGCACCTGCACGTTCTACGGCACCGCGAACAGTAACCAGATGCTGATGGAAGTGATGGGCCTGCATCTGCCGGGCTCGGCCTTCGTGCATCCGCACACGCCGCTGCGCGACGCGCTGACCGCGCAGGCCGCGCGCCGCGTGCTCGATCTGACGGTCGAGCGCGGCCACTACATGCCGATCGGCCATGTGGTCGACGAGAAGGCGATCGTCAACGGCATCGTCGCGCTGCTGGCGACCGGCGGCTCGACCAATCACACGCTGCACCTCGTCGCGATCGCGCGCGCGGCCGGCATCGTGATCGACTGGGACGACTTCGACACGCTGTCGCAGGCGGTACCGCTGCTTGCCAAGATCTATCCGAACGGCAAGGCCGACGTGAACCACTTCCACGCAGCGGGCGGCGTCGCGTTCCTCGTGCGCAATCTGCTCGAAGGCGGTCTGCTGCATGAAGACGTGAACACGGTCGCGGGCAAGGGCCTGAAGCGCTACACCGAGGAGCCGAAGCTGCTCGACGGCAAGCTGCAATGGGTGGCAGGTGTCGAGGCGAGCGCGGACACAGCGGTGCTGCGCGGCATCAAGGAGCCGTTCCAGCCGGACGGCGGCCTGCGTCTGATGCAGGGCAAGCTCGGCCGCGGCGTAATCAAGATTTCGGCGGTCGCGGCTCAGCACCGCATGGTGAAGGCGCCGGCAATCGTGTTCGATTCGCAGGAAGCGGTGCAGGAAGCGTTCGACAAGGGCGAGCTCAAGCGCGACTTCATCGCGGTGGTGCGCTTCCAGGGCGCACGCGCAAACGGCATGCCCGAGTTGCATCGTTTGACGCCGCTGCTCGGTGTGCTGCAGGATCAGGGTTTCCATGTCGCGCTGGTGACCGATGGCCGTATGTCGGGCGCGTCGGGCAAGGTGCCGGCGGTCATTCATCTGTCGCCGGAAGCGTTGCTGCAAGGCCCGATCGGCAAAGTGCGCACGGGCGACATGCTGGTGATCGACGCCGAAGCGGGCGTGCTCGACATCGAGATCGACGCAGCCGAGTGGGCCGCGCGTCCGAACGCCGAGCCGCTGCATCAGGCGGACAACGAAGTCGGCTTCGGCCGCGAGCTGTTCGGTGTGTTCCGTGCGGCGGCGGCGCCGGCGGAGCAGGGCGCGTCGGTGTTCGGCAAGCTGGTCGGCGAGGGCGGCACGGTCGACGGCCAGCACGGCCACGGCAGCCATCACAAGCACGGCCACGACGGTGACCATCAGCACGGCCATCAACCCAGCGACCATCACACGAGCACCGCGCAAGCCGGCGCGGCGCCGCAGAAACAAGGAGTCTGACTATGACGTCGAAAACAGTAAGCGATATCGTGCGCCTCGGCCCGGTGATTCCGGTGCTCGCGTTCGACACGGTCGAACAGGGCGAACACGTGTCGCGCGCGTTGCACGCGGGCGGCGTGAAGGTGCTCGAAATCACGCTGCGCACGCCGGCGGGCCTCGGCGCGATCGAGCGTGCGTGCGAACTCGCGGACGATATCGTGGTCGGTGTCGGCACGATCACGAAGCCCGAGCATTGCGCCCAGGCGAAGAAGGCGGGCGCGCAGTTCGGCGTGTCGCCGGGTCTGACCAAGGACATGCACAAGGCCGCGCAGGATGTGGGTCTGCCGCTGTTGCCCGGCGTGATGACGCCGTCGGACATCATCCTCGCGCTCGAGCTCGGCTACGAGATCGTCAAGTTCTTCCCCGCACAGCAGGCGGGCGGCGTGCCGATGCTGCAGGCGTTCCACGGCCCGTTCCCGGCGCTGAAGTTCTGCCCGACCGGCGGCATCACGCCGGAAAGCGCGCCGCACTTCCTGTCGCTGCCGAACGTGGTCTGTGTCGGCGGTTCGTGGCTCACGCCGAAGGCCGCGCTCGCCGCGCAGAACTGGGACGAGCTCACGCGCCTCGCGCGCGCCGCGAGCCAGCTGGCGGCACCCGCGCACTAAGCCCCACAACCCAATAGCGCATCGGTCAACTGAACCGGGCCCAGGAGTCTCGTCGATACAGCCGCATCAGGCTGTCGCGCCGAGACTCTTTTTTTGCTTGATATGCGTGCTGGATTTGCGCGCGCTTTCTGGAAACAAACAGTAGAATTCAGCGTCCGCGCGGCTAGCCGGGTTTTCAGGCATCGCGCAGGTTGCCGTGAGACGTAGTGCCGGCCGCATCCGCACTCTGAAATCAATAAACCAAAGGAGGGGCTTCATGGAATCTGCCCACGGCAGCTTGCTGCTGGTCTACGCATTGATCGCGATCGCGCTGCTGATCTTGATGATCACGCGCTTCAAGGTCTATCCGTTTCTCGTTCTGATCATCGTGTCGTTGCTGCTGGGCCTCGTGGCCGGCATGCCGATGCAGACCATCGTCAAATCGTTCGAAACGGGGAACGGCAACACCCTCGGGCACATTGCCATCGTCGTCGGTCTCGGTACGATGCTCGGCAAGATGATGGCCGAATCGGGCGGCGCCGAGCGCGTCGCGACCACGCTGATCAACTGGTTCGGTGAGAAACACATTCACTGGGCGATGATGGTGGTCGCGATCATCGTCGGCTTGCCGGTGTTCTTCGAAGTCGGCTTCGTGCTGCTGATTCCGATCGCGTTCAACGTCGCCAAGCGCACCAACAAATCGCTGCTGCTGGTCGGCCTGCCGATGGTCGCGGGTCTGTCCGTCGTGCACGGGCTGATTCCGCCGCACCCGGCCGCACTGCTCGCCGTGCAGGCGTATCACGCGGACATCGGCAAGACGATCGCCTACGGTCTGATCGTCGGCGTGCCGTGCGCGATCGTCGCCGGTCCGCTGTTCGCGTTGCTGGTGAGCCGTCATGTCCAGTTGCCGAAGGAAAATCCGCTTGCCGCACAATTTCTGGGCAGCGACGTGAAGGACGCCAACGGCGTGCAAAGTGGTAACGCCGCGAAGGCCGCTGCACCGAAGCGCGAACTGCCGGGCTTCGGCATCACGCTGGTCACGATCCTGTTGCCGGTGGTCCTGATGCTGGTCGGCAGCTGGGCCGACCTGGTCTTCGAGCCGAAGACGCTGCCGAACGATCTGCTGCGCTTTTTCGGCAACACCGACGTCGCGCTGCTGACGGCCGTGCTGGTCAGCTTCTGGACCTTCGGCGCGAGCCGCGGCTTTAACCGCGAGCAGATTCAGAAGTTCTGCGGAGAATGTCTCGCGCCGATCGCGGGTATTACACTGATCGTCGGTGCGGGCGGCGGTTTTGGCCGCGTACTGATGGATAGCGGCATTTCGAAGGAAATCACCAACGTGGCGACCGCGGTGCATCTGTCGCCGCTGCTGTTCGGCTGGCTCGTCGCGGCGATGATGCGTCTCGCGACCGGCTCGGCCACCGTCGCGATGACGACCGCCTGCGGCATCGTCGCGCCGATCGCGGCGGCGGGCGCGGTGCAGGTGAAGCCGGAACTGATGGTGCTCGCGACCGGCTCGGGCTCGCTGATCTTCTCGCACGTGAACGACGGCGGCTTCTGGCTGATCAAGGAATATTTCGGCATGACGGTGGGGCAGACCTTCAAGACGTGGTCGCTCCTCGAAACCATCATTTCGGTGATGGGGCTGGGCCTGACCTTCGCACTCGCGGCGGTCCTGTAAGGAGTTTCAAATGATTCTGATCGCAATGGGCGTGTCGGGCGCCGGCAAGACGAGGATTGGCGAAATGCTGGCCGAGCGCCTGCATTGCGCGTTCACCGACGGCGACGCGTTCCATAGCGCGGCGAACAAGGAGAAGATGCACCACGGCATTCCGCTCACCGACGAAGACCGCTGGCCGTGGCTGAAGACGATCCGCGCGGCGATCGAGGAAAAGCAGAAAGCGGGCGAGACGGCGGTGTTCACATGTTCGTCGCTGAAGCGCTCGTATCGCGACATTCTGCGTGCCGGCGACAAGGACGTGTGCTTCGTCTACCTGAAGGGTTCGCGCGAGGTGCTCGCGGAGCGTCTCGGGGATCGCACCGGGCATTTCTTCGATCCGTCGCTGCTGCAAAGCCAGCTCGATACGCTCGAGGAGCCCGGTGACGACGAAGCGATCACGGTCAGCATCGATCTGACGCCGGAACAGATCGTCGACGAGGTGCTCAGGCAGGTCGACGCGCGCTGAGTCTCTGATTGCTTCGCGTTCCAGCTTCGAACGCGGGACGAAAAAAAGCCGCTCCTCGGAGCGGCTTTTTTATGCATTGAAGAAGCTGGGCCAGCAGATCAGCCGATCCGCTTGGCCAGTTCGACGGCCCGGCCGATGTACGAGCCGGGCGTCATCGCGAGCAGGCGGTCCTTCGCGTCCTGCGGAATCGCCAGGCCGCCAATGAAGCTCTGCAGCGCCTCGCGCGTGATGCCCTTGCCGCGCGTGAGTTCCTTCAACTGCTCGTACGGATTCTCGATGCCGTAACGGCGCATCACGGTCTGCACCGGCTCGGCCAGCACTTCCCAGCAGTTGTCGAGGTCTTCGTTCAGACGCTGCGCATTCACTTCGAGCTTGTCGAGGCCGCGGATCAGCGAGTCGTACGCGAGCAGCGAGTAGCCGAACGCGACGCCGATGTTGCGCAGCACCGTCGAGTCGGTCAGGTCGCGCTGCCAGCGCGACACCGGCAGCTTGTCGGCGAGGTGACGCAACGTGGCGTTCGCGAGGCCGAGGTTGCCTTCCGAGTTTTCGAAGTCGATCGGGTTGACCTTGTGCGGCATCGTCGACGAACCGATTTCGCCGGCCTTCGTGCGCTGCTTGAAGTAGCCGAGCGAGATGTAGCCCCACACGTCGCGGTCCAGATCCAGCAGGATCGTGTTCGCGCGCGAGATCGCGTCGAACAGCTCGGCCATGTAGTCGTGCGGCTCGATCTGGATCGTGTACGGATTGAACGCGAGCTTCAGACGGTTCTCGACGACGTCCTTCGAGAATGCTTCCCAGTCGAACTCCGGATACGCGGACAGGTGCGCGTTGAAGTTGCCGACCGCGCCGTTCATCTTGCCGAGCAGTTCGACCTTCGCGACCCGCTCGATCGCACGCGCGAGCCGCGCGGCGACGTTGGCGATTTCCTTGCCGAGCGTGGTCGGGCTGGCCGGCTGGCCGTGCGTGCGCGACAGCATCGGCTGGGCGGCTTGCGCGTGCGCGAGCGCGACGAGGCGTTGATGCACCGAGCGCAGCGCCGGCAGGATCACGTGTTCGCGCGCGCCGGCGAGCATCAGGCCGTGCGACGTGTTGTTGATGTCTTCCGACGTGCACGCGAAGTGGATGAACTCGCTCGCGCGCTCCAGTTCTTCATGGCCCTTCACCGATTCCTTCAACCAGTATTCGACGGCCTTCACGTCGTGGTTCGTCACGCGCTCGATTTCCTTGATGCGCGCGGCGTCGTGCGCGGTGAAGCGCTCGGCCAGTTGCAGCAGGAATTGCTCGGACGCCTCGGAGAAGCGCGGCACTTCGGCGAAGCCGGCGCGCGACAGCGCGATCAGCCAGTGGATTTCGACCGTCACGCGATTGCGCATGAAGGCGGCTTCCGAGAGCCAGTCGCGCAGGGCTTCGGTTTTGGCGGCATAGCGGCCGTCGAGCGGGGAAAGCGCGTTCAGCGCGAACAGGGTGTCGGGGCGGGTGTCGGACATGATGAGGACCGGGTTGAAGCGGTTGAGCGCTCAGCGAGCGGGTCGGGAACGGAGGGAACCGTGGATTTTACCACTGTGACGCGATCGGCCCGCCCGGATGCGTCGGTCGCAATCCGCGCCGCTAGAATGCAGACTTCTTCCCTCTCGACGGCAAGCGCAATCGCATGGAACTGAAATGGCTCGAAGACTTCATTTCGCTCGCGGAAACGCGTAGCTTCAGCCGCTCGGCCGAGTTGCGCCACGTCACGCAGCCGGCTTTCTCGCGCCGCATCCAGGCGCTCGAGGCGTGGCTCGGCACGGAACTGATCGACCGTTCTGTTTATCCGACGCGGCTCACGGCGGCCGGCCAGGTGTTCAACGAGCAGGCGCTCGCGATGCTGTCGCAATTCCACGAGGCGCGCGCGCTGCTGCGCGGCCACACGGCGACGCCCCAGGCGACGATCGAATTCGCGGTCCCCCACACGCTGTCGCTCACTTACTTCCCGCGCTGGCTGCAGCGCATCGAGGCGCAGATGGGCCCGATCCACACGCGGCTGCGCGCGCTGAACGTGCACGATGCGGCGCTCTCGCTGGTGGAAGGCGGCTGCGATCTGATGATGGGCTACCACCATCCGAGCCATCCGGTCGCGCTCGATCCGGCGCGCTACGACATGCTGACGCTCGGCCACGAGCCGATCAGCCCGTTCTCGGCGCCGGCCCGCGCGGGGCGGCCGCGTCACACGCTGCCAGGCTCGGCCGATGCGCCCGCGCCGTATCTGTCGTACACGCCGAACGCGTACCTCGGGCGCATGACCGAGGTGATTCTCGCGAACGCGCCGGAGCGCCTGTACCTCGACCGGCTCTACGAAACCGACATGGCCGAGGGGCTCAAGGCGATGGCGCTCGCTGGTCACGGCATCGCGTTTCTGCCGCATAGCGCGGTCGAAGATGCGGTGGCCGAAGGCCGGCTGATCCGCCTCGATCGCGCGACGCGCGGCACGCCCGAAGGGCAGCTGACGCTCAGCATGGAGATTCGCCTGTATCGCGACAAGCTCGCCGCGAAAAGCGACGACGCGCGCCAGATTCTCGTGCGCCAGTTGTGGGACGTGGTGTCGGAGGAACTCCGGCAGAGCGCCGCCTGAGCCGCGGCATAAAACTCAAACTCGAACCTGCGTCGCGACGACGCGAATTTGCGGCTTTGCGAACGTTATGCAGGAAAAACATAACGGGATAAGGAAACGGCATTGGATTTCGATACGGCGTTTTTCCACAATGCCCGTACTCGATCAAACGCCGGAGCGTTCATGTCATCCCAGCAACAAGCCGCAGAATCGGTACAAGCCGCCTCAACGTTGCAAGCCGTTCCCTCCTACCTCAATAAGGAAGACCTCGGCCCTTGGGGCAACTATCTGCGCCAGGTCGACCGCGTCGCGCCGTATCTCGGTTCGCTGTCCCGCTGGCTCGAAACCCTGAAACGCCCGAAGCGCATTCTCGTCGTCGACGTGCCCATCGAACTCGACAACGGCACGGTCGCGCACTTCGAGGGTTATCGCGTGCAACACAACGTGTCGCGCGGTCCGGGCAAGGGCGGCGTGCGTTATCACCAGGACGTTACGCTATCCGAAGTGATGGCGCTGTCCGCGTGGATGTCGGTGAAGAATGCGGCGGTGAACGTGCCGTACGGCGGCGCGAAGGGCGGCATCCGCGTCGATCCGCGCACGCTGTCGCGTGGCGAGCTCGAGCGCGTGACGCGCCGCTACACGAGCGAGATCGGCATCATCATCGGACCGAATACCGACATCCCCGCGCCGGACGTGAACACGAACGAGCAGATCATGGCGTGGATGATGGACACGTACTCGATGAATCAGGGCCAGACGGCCACCGGCGTCGTGACTGGCAAGCCGATCACGCTCGGCGGCTCGCTCGGCCGTCGCGAGGCGACCGGCCGCGGCGTGTTCGTGGTGGGCTGCGAAGCGGCTCGCCGCATCGGCTTCGACATTGAAGGCGCGCGTATCGCGGTGCAGGGCTTCGGCAACGTCGGCGGCATCGCCGCGCGTCTGTTCCAGGAGGCGGGCGCGAAGGTCGTCGCGGTGCAGGACCACACCGGCTCGGTGTACAAGTCCACCGGCATCGACGCGGTCGCGCTGCTCGACTACGTCGCGAAGACGGGCGGCGTCGGCGGTTTCCCCGAAGCGGACGCGATCACCGGTGATGAGTTCTGGACCGTCGAGTCGGACATCCTGATTCCGGCGGCGCTGGAAAATCAGATCACCGAAAAAAACGCCGGCAAGATCAAGACCAGGATCATCGTCGAGGGCGCGAACGGCCCGACCACTACGGCGGCGGACGACATCCTGCACGATCGCGGCATCCTCGTGATTCCGGACGTGGTCGCAAATGCCGGCGGTGTGACAGTGTCATATTTCGAATGGGTCCAGGACTTCTCGAGCTTCTTCTGGACCGAAGACGAGATCAACGAGCGCCTCGAGCGCGTGATGCGCGAAGCGTTCGCGGCGGTGTGGCAGGTGTCGAGCGAGCAGAACGTGTCGGTGCGCACGGCTGCGTTCATCGTCGCGTGCAAGCGGATTTTGCAGGCGCGCGAGATGCGCGGCTTGTATCCCTGATGGACCGTGTCCTATCTTGTTTGAAACGGCGGTGACGCGGCGCGGTATCCGGGCCGGGAGGCGCACACCGTCGAAAGTTCGTGCATCAACGCGGTCCACAAGACGGCGTGTTTGACCGGCGGGCGGCATCCTATCGATGCCGCCCGCCTTCTCATATGCGCGAAACGGCCGTGCCACGGCGCCGCGGGCCCATCGCGGCGTGCGCGCAACAGAATGGTTAATAGCGATACTTTCAGAAAAATTACTTTGTTACACTGGCGCCGGTTCTTGCCAAGGAGATCAAGATGAAGATTAAAAAAGCTGCGCTGCTGCTCGCGACTCTCGGACTGTTTACGGTTGGCGCGCATGCGCAAGACTCGGGCACGCTGAAAAAGATCAAGGATACGGGCGTCATTTCGCTGGGCCATCGCGAATCGTCGATCCCGTTCTCCTATTACGACGAAAAGCAGAACGTGATCGGCTACTCGCAGGATTACGCGATGAAGATCGTCGAGGCCGTCAAGCAGAAGCTGAACATGCCGAACCTGAAGGTGAAGCTCGTGCCGGTCACGTCGCAGAACCGCATTCCGCTCGTGCAGAACGGCACGGTCGACATCGAGTGCGGCTCCACCACGAATAACCTCGAGCGTCAGCAACAGGCTGCCTTCACGAACACGATCTTCGTGATCGGCACGCGCCTGATGACCAAGAAAGATTCCGGCATCAAGGACTTCCCGGACCTGAAGGGCAAGACGGTCGTCACGACCGCCGGCACCACGTCCGAGCGCCTGCTTCGCAAGATGAACCAGGAGAAGAACATGGGCATGAACATCATCAGCGCGAAGGATCACGGCGAATCGTTCCTGACGCTGTCGACGGGCCGTGCCGCCGCGTTCATGATGGACGACGCGCTGCTCGCCGGCGAGCGCGCGAAGTCGAGCAACCCGGGCGATTTCGTGATCGTCGGCACGCCGCAATCGCGGGAGGCGTACGGCTGCATGCTGCGCAAGAACGACCCCGACTTCAAGAAGGTCGCCGACGACGCGATCGCGAAGGTGCAAACGTCGGGCGAAGGCGAACAGATCTATAAGCGCTGGTTCGAATCGCCGATCCCGCCGAAGGGCCTGAACCTGAACTTCCCGATGAGCGACGATATGCGTGCGCTGTTCAAGAACCCGAACGACAAGGCAATCGACTAAACCCTAGCTGCTTTTTCGACACTTTCGAAACGCTGAACGGAACGGAAGGGGCCACGCGCTTCTTCCGTTTCTTTTTGCCGGAGTCTTGGTCATGTCATATCACTGGAACTGGGGCATTCTGCTGAGTCCCGTCTCCACGGGCGAGCCGACCACCTATCTGGGCTGGCTGTTCTCGGGGCTGCGGGTGACGGTCACCGTGTCGCTGTCGGCATGGGTGATCGCGCTGATCGTCGGCTCGCTCTTCGGTGTGCTGCGCACGGTGCCCAACAAATGGGCGTCGGGCGTCGGCACCGTCTATGTCGCGATTTTCCGTAACATTCCGCTGATCGTGCAGTTCTTCATCTGGTATCTGGTGATACCCGAGCTGCTGCCTGTGTCGATCGGCAACTGGTTCAAGCAATTGCCGCCGGGCGCGCAGTTCTTCTCATCGTCGATCGTGTGTCTGGGCCTCTTCACCGCCGCGCGCGTGTGCGAGCAGGTGCGCTCGGGCATCAACGCGTTGCCGCGTGGGCAGCGCGCGGCCGGTCTGGCGGTGGGCTTCACGCAGTGGCAGACGTATCGCTACGTGCTGCTGCCGGTCGCGTACCGCATCATCGTGCCGCCGCTCACCTCCGAGTTTCTGAACATCTTCAAGAACTCCGCGGTTGCCTCGACGATCGGTCTGCTCGATCTGTCCGCGCAGGCGCGCCAGCTCGTCGACTACACGTCGCAAACTTACGAGTCGTTCATCGCGGTCACGGTCGCATACATGCTGATCAATCTGATCGTGATGCAACTGATGCGCTGGGTCGAAGTGAAGGCCCGGCTGCCCGGCTATATCGGAGGAAAGTGATGCATCATTTCGACTGGAGCGGTATTCCGGGCGCGCTGCCTACGCTATGGACCGGCGCGATCATCACGTTCAAGATCACGCTGATCGCGATCGTATTCGGCATCATCTGGGGCACCATTCTCGCGATGTTTCGACTGTCGCCGATCAAGCCGCTCGGATGGTTCGCGCAGGCTTACGTGACGCTCTTCCGTTCGATCCCGCTCGTGATGGTGCTGCTGTGGTTCTTCCTGATCGTGCCGCAGGTGCTGCAAAGCGTGCTCGGTCTGTCGGCCGACATCGACATCCGGCTCGCCTCGGCGATGGTCGCGTTCTCGCTGTTCGAGGCCGCGTATTATTCGGAGATCATCCGCGCCGGCATTCAGGCGGTGCCGCGCGGCCAGGTCAACGCGTCGTTCGCGCTCGGCATGACCTATGGGCAGGCGATGCGCCTGATCGTGCTGCCGCAGGCGTTCCGCGCGATGGTGCCGCTGCTGCTCACGCAGGGTATCGTGCTGTTTCAGGACACGTCGCTCGTCTACGTGATCAGCCTCGCCGACTTCTTCCGCACGGCTACGAATATTGGCGATCGTGACGGCACGAACGTCGAGATGGTACTGTTCGCGGGCGCGTGTTATTTCGTGATCTGCGTGATCGCGTCGAGCCTCGTCAAAGGTCTTCAGAAAAAGGTCGCAAGATGATCTCTATCAAGAATGTTTCGAAGTGGTACGGCCATTTCCAGGTGCTGACCGACTGCACGACGGAAGTCAAAAAGGGCGAAGTGGTCGTGGTGTGCGGGCCGTCCGGTTCGGGCAAGTCCACGCTGATCAAGACCGTCAACGGACTCGAGCCGTTCCAGAAGGGCGAGATCGTCATCAACGGCCAGTCGCTGACCGACAAGAAAACCAATCTCTCGAAGCTGCGCTCGAAGGTCGGCATGGTGTTCCAGCACTTCGAACTGTTTCCGCATCTGTCGATCGTGCAGAACCTGACGCTCGCGCAGGTCAAGGTGCTCGGCCGCTCGAACGACGAGGCGACCGCGAAGGCCCTGAAGCTGCTCGATCGCGTCGGTCTGCGCGCACATGCGGACAAGTATCCGGGGCAGCTGTCCGGTGGTCAGCAGCAGCGCGTGGCGATTGCGCGTGCGCTGTCCATGGACCCGATCGCGATGCTGTTCGACGAGCCGACCTCGGCGCTCGATCCGGAGATGATCAACGAAGTGCTCGACGTGATGGTCGAACTCGCGCAGGAAGGCATGACCATGATGTGCGTGACGCACGAAATGGGCTTCGCGAAGAAGGTCGCGCATCGCGTGATTTTCATGGACAAGGGTTTGATCGTCGAAGACGACCGCAAGGAAGACTTCTTCGCGAATCCGAAGTCGGATCGCGCGAAGGATTTTCTCGCGAAGATTCTGCACTGAGGGTGGGTGCGCAGGCCTCGTTTCGGGGCTCGCGCGGGACGAAAAAAAGCCGCTCCGTGGAGCGGCTTTTTGTTTCGCACGCGTAGGGTGACGCGGCGGCTTACGACTCGAACGCTGCCGTGTCATCGGCGGCTTCGAGATCGGTTTCGCTGTCGGGTGAAAGCGTGGTTGCGCTCGTGCCCACCGCGTGCGCGCCGTTCGACGCCGCGATCGTCGTGGCCGACGCCGATGCGTCGAGTGCCGGATTGCGCAACTTTTCGAGCACCGACTCCGGCACCGGAATATTGGCGCAGCCGATCACGTCGCCATGCTGGAACATCAGCAGATCGCCGGGCTTGAACGCGGTCCACACTTCGTTGTCGGTCAGCGGCTTGGTCGCGATGACGGCGACGCGGTCTTCGGGTGTCGTGTATTTGGCGAAATCGATCGACACGTCCGCGTCGACCAGATGCGCGGTCGAAAACGGCCAGCGACGCACGACGTAATGCAGATGCGTCGAGCAATGCGCGAACAGGGCCTGGCCGTTAGACATCAGGAAATTGAACACGCCGTACTGCGTGATTTCACGCGTGAGCGTCTCGAGCGCGGCGAACAGCTCGTGAAGCGGCGGCTGCTGCGCGCCCGGAAAAGCCTTACGCAAACCTTCCAGCAGCGCGCAGAACGAGAGTTCGCTGTCGGTCGTGCCGACCGGCTGATACACGCCGTTCAGTTCCGGCGCGTAAGCCTGCAGGTCGCCGTTATGCGCGAAGATCCAGTGACGCCCCCACAGTTCGCGCATGAACGGGTGGCAGTTTTCGAGCAGGATGTGCCCTTGCGTCGCCTTGCGGATGTGCGCGATCGTGTTTTTCGATTTGATCGGATAGCGCTTGACCATCTCGGCGATCGGCGACGTGGCCGACGATTGATGATCGATGAACAAGCGGCACGCCTTGTCTTCAAAGAAAGCGATGCCCCAGCCGTCGGCGTGGTGATCGGTGACGCCGCCACGCGCCGCAAAGCCGGTAAAGGAAAACGTGACGTCCGTCGGCGCGGCGCAGTTCATTCCGAGAAGTTGGCACATGTTGCAGGTGAGCCTGTGAACGGAGTGAGCCGTTACAATGATGATTTTCCAAGCATATCACCGAGCCGGAGACGCCAAATAGCGAAATTGACATGTGTTTGGGCCGCTACAACGCGGTTTGACCGGTCGATCAGCGAGGCGCGCGAAGTCTCGTATTCCTGCCATGACTGCTTCCAACGTTTCCCCCGATTCCGTCACACTGGTCCGCCCGGACGACTGGCATCTGCACGTGCGCGACGGCGCGATGCTCGCGGCCGTGCTGCCTGACACCGCGCGCCAGTTCGGTCGCGCGATCATCATGCCGAACCTGAAGCCGCCGGTCACGACGACCGCGATGGCGAAGGCATATCGCGAGCGCATCATCGCCGCGATTCCCGAGGGCGCGAAATTCGAGCCGCTGATGACGCTGTACCTGACCGACAACACGCCGCCCGACGAGATCCGCCGCGCGCGCGAGAGCGGCTTCGTGCACGGCGTGAAGCTGTACCCGGCGGGCGCGACGACGAACTCCGACGCGGGCGTCACCGATCTGATGAAGTGCGCGAAGACGCTGGAAGTGATGCAGGAAGTCGGCATGCCGCTGCTCGTGCATGGCGAGGTGACCGATTCGGACATCGATCTGTTCGATCGCGAAAAGGTCTTCATCGATCGCGTGATGATGCCGCTGCGCCGCGCATTTCCGGCGCTGAAGGTCGTGTTCGAGCACATCACGACGAAGGACGCGGCCGACTACGTCCGCGAAGCGGGCGTCGCGCCGGAACTGCTTGGCGCTACGATCACCGCGCACCATCTGCTGTACAACCGCAACGCGATTTTCCAGGGCGGCATCCGTCCGCATTACTACTGCCTGCCGGTGCTCAAGCGCGAGACCCATCGCGTCGCGCTGGTCGAGGCGGCGACCTCGGGTGATCCGCGCTTCTTCCTCGGCACCGACAGCGCGCCGCATCCGAAGGGGCTGAAGGAACACGCGTGCGGTTGCGCGGGCTGCTACACCGCGCTGCACGCGCTCGAGCTCTATACCGAAGCATTCGACAAGGCCGGCGCGCTCGACAAGCTCGAAGGCTTCGCGAGCTTCCATGGTCCGGACTTCTACCGTCTGCCGCGCAATACGGAGAAGGTCACGCTGCGTCGTGAGGAATGGACGCTGCCGGCCGAGCTGCCGGCCGGCGATACGCCGGTCGTGCCGCTGCGAGGCGGGGAGTCGATTGGCTGGCGTCTCGTTTGAGGCTGCGGTAGATGCGGGAGCGTGAGGCGGGGCAGCGCGCTGCCAATATTGATAAGGCGGCGAAAGCGGGCTCCGCGGTAGCGCATGAAGCCGCGGCGGCCAAAGCTGCGCGCGGCATGGCTCCCGAGCCTCTGCCACCGTGCTTCGCCGCAATCGACTGGTCGAAGCCGTGGTTCGCGCAATTCGCCACACGCGGTCAGCGTTGGCAGCAAGCCGCGCTGACCGGCCACGCGGACCTTCTCGCCGCGATGAACGCCGACGCCGCCCAGATGCAACAGACCACCGGCCGCGGCCAGCCTCTTGCGTTCATCGCGCAGGACGACCTGCCACCGGGTGCCGCGTACGAGGGGCATATAGCGTCGACCGGTCGCGTGCCGACGCGCCACAATCTGCACGACTTCTTCAACGGTTCGATGTGGTTCGCGTTTCCGCGCATCAAGGCGGCGCTGAACGCGCGCCAGTCGGCGGAGCTCGACGTGCTCGGCGTCGGCCCGACGCGTGGCGGTGTGCGCGACATGCTGACTCTCTTCGACGAAAACGCGCTGCTGTTCGCTTGCGCCGATTCTTCGCTGAGCGCCGCGCTACGCGGCTTCGAGTGGCAGACGCTGTTTGTCGCGTGGCGCGATGCGTGGGGGCGGAGCTGCGAAGTGCGGTGCTTCGGCCATGCGCTGCTCGAAAAGCTGATCGCGCCGTTCAAGGGCTGCACCGGCCATGCATGGATCGTCGACGTTCCGGCAGAGTATTTCGAATGGGACACCCCGACGCGCGACGCATGGCTCGATGAAGCCGTCAGCGCGGCGCTGCTCGGCCCCGACGCTTTGACGAGCCGCATGTTCGCGCCGCTGCCGGTGCTCGGCATTCCGGGCTGGTGGCCCGAGAACGAATCGCCGGCGTTCTACGACGACACGTCCGTGTTCCGCGCGGGGCGACGCAAGCGCTAGGCGCTTCCAAGTTCGGTGTTAAAATTCGCGCCAGCAAAGCAGGCTAGGCAGTCGCGGCCTCGACGGCTTCGGCCAACGAGGGCGAGGAAAGTCCGGACTCCACAGGGCAGGGTGATGGCTAACGGCCATCCGTGGCGACACGCGGAACAGGGCAACAGAAAGCAAACCGCCGATGGCCCGGCGCAAGTCGGGATCAGGTAAGGGTGAAACGGTGCGGTAAGAGCGCACCGCGGCTGTCGCAAGGCAGACCGGCACGGTAACCTCCACCCGGAGCAATTCCAAGTAGGCAGGCGCGCATCTTCGCGATGCAGGACGGGGCCCCCGTCTCGTCTGCGGGTAGGAAGCTTGAGCGCGTCAGTAATGGCGCGCCTAGAGGAATGGCTGCCACGCGGGTCGAGTCTTCGGGCGCGGCGCGTGCACAGAATCCGGCTTATCGGCCTGCTTTGCCGCTGTATAAGGAAAGCCGGCGTCCGTTGGGACGCCGGCTTTTTCATGTGCGCCCAGCATGGGCGCACTCCTGGAGGTGCAAGTCCTCCCATAAGCTGACCACAGCGAATGAAGTGAAGCGCAACTGCGTAAGGGTGACCGAGCGTGGGGAGGAAGCGTGGAGCAAAGCCGTG